>JABSSV010000179.1 GCA_013213875.1 Lysobacterales bacterium | reverse complement strand
CCCGGCTGGGCCGTGGGCGGACGCTTCCAGTCCGCCGTAACCTGCGCCTGAATCGTGGCCTCATACTGATCGCGCAGAGTGGCACGCTGATCTTCCCGGCGCTGGGCTTCCTCCGCTGCCAGCTGGCGTTGCAGCTCCGCTTCCCGCTGTTTTTGTGCTTCCGCCTCCGCCGCCGCCTGACGCTGATCGTCCAGCTGCTTCAGGCGCTCAGCTTCCCGCTGGCTCTGCCGCGCCAGCGCTTCGCGCTGACGCTGTAGTTCATCACGCTGGGCCTGCAGCCGCGCCGCTTCCTCATCGCGCTCTCGCTGCTGACGCTTACGCAGTTCCTGCAAACGCAGTTCCGCCGCGCGCTGGCGCTCCGCCTCCTGACGTTGGCGCTCGGCAGCCTCGGCCGCGGCGCGCTCCTGAGCCTCCCGTTCCCGCTGGCGCTGCGCTTCCAGTTCACGCTGGCGCTGGACCCGCTGCGCCTCGCGGCGCTGCGCTTCCTCTGCTTCCCGCATCGCCCGGTCGCGACGCTCAATTAACGCCTGCGTGTCCACCATGACCGCCTCGATGGTCATGCCGGTGATCTGCGGCGGCTTGAAAGGCGTCCAGTTCATGGTCCCGAGCCAGATCAGGGCGAAAGCGACAATATGAACGGCCAGCGCCAGGCTCAGGGACTTGCTCTGCTCCCAGCCCTCTCGCAGTAGCGGCCGCAGCGCCGTCATCAGCCGCCCGGTGTCTCGTTCAAGGGGTCGGACATGAGGCCTACCTTCTGCACGCCCGCCTGCTGCAGCAGCACCATGGCGCTATAGATCTTGCCGTAGTCCACAGCCTGGTCCCCGCCTACCAGCACCTGCAGTTCCGGGTTACGGCGCACGATGGCACCAACAGTTTTTACCAGGGTTTCCGGATCAATCAATCCGCTGCTGGTACCGTCCAGATCCCCGCCCGCGTTCAGGTAGAGATCGCCGTTTTCCAACACGGTCAGCACCATGGGTTCATCGCTGGGATCGTTTTCCAGTGGCTCCGCATCAGCCTTGGGCAATTCCACCTCCACCCCCAGGTTCAGCATGGGAGCGGTCACCATGAAAATGATCAGCAGCACCAGCATGACGTCGATGTAGGGCACGACGTTGATTTCCGACATGGGTCTGCGGCGATTGCGCTGGGCCATGCTGTCTTATCCTTCCGCCAGCGAGAGCGCCTGGCGGTTCAGAATGCTGGAAAACTCCTCCTTGAAGTTGTCCAGCCGCAGTTCCAGACGCTCCACCTGATTGGAGTAGCGGTTATAGGCAATCACCGCAGGAATGGCCGCAAACAGGCCCATGGCCGTGGCGATCAGCGCCTCGGAGATACCCGGCGCCACCATGGCGATGGTGGCCTGGTTCACATTAGCAGCGCCTGAAAGGAGGTCATGATGCCCCACACGGTGCCGAACAGGCCGATATAGGGGCTGGTAGAGCCGACCGTGGCCAGAAAACTGAGCCGGTGCTCCAAATGATCAGTCTCCCGGGTCAGAGCCACATGCATGGCCCGCTCGGCGCCCTGCACCAGCCGCTCCGGTGACACCCGACCCTGCTCCCGCAGGCGGTTAAATTCGGCAAAACCGGCCAGAAACAGGCGCTCCATACCGTGGCTACCGCCCTGATCGCGGGACAGCTGGTTGTAGAGGCTGGTCAGATCAGTGCCAGACCAGAAACGTTCCTCAAATTTATCCGCATCCCGCGTGGCCTTGGCCAGCAGTGCGCGCTTGCGGAAGATGATCATCCAGGAGGCAATGGAGGCGGCCAACAGCAGCGCCATTACCGCCTGTACCACCAGGCTGGCATCCCGAATCAGTTCCCACACGTGCAGGTCATTTGACATGGTTGATCTCCGTCCTGATCCAGTCAGGCATTTTTCTCGGTTTGAAGCTGTCTGCGTCCAGGCAGGCAGCCACGACACGTGCGGTCGCTAGCAACTGTCGGTCGGCAGCACGGTGCATTTCCTGACGGAAAGTCAGACGGCTGGCCCCGGCCTCTACCGCAAATACGCTTATGTCCAGCAGATCATCGAGACGCGCGGGCCGTCGCCAGTCAACGCTCATGTGACCAATGGCAAACACCACCTTGTCCTGCTCTGCCAGTTGGGACTGGTTAACCCCGCGTGCGCGCAACCATTCGCTGCGCGCACGCTCGAAAAAGTTCAGGTACTGCGAGTGGTACACGACCCCACCACCGTCCGTATCTTCCCAGTACACCCTTAACTGCCAGACAAACGGCTTGCCATTTGGTTCAGTCACGACGCTATCTGCGGTGCCCGAGCCACTCACACATCGTCTTCGAACAGGTCCGCGCCGGTGCCTTCGGGACGCGTCAGTCCGAAATGTGCGTAGGCCTTGCCGGTAGCGATGCGGCCGCGCGAAGTACGTGCGATATAACCCTGCTGAATCAGATAAGGCTCCAGCACGTCCTCCACGGTACCGCGTTCCTCGCTAAGCGCGGCAGCCAGACTGCCAACGCCTACGGGCCCGCCTTCAAACTGGCCGATGATGAGCTTCAATAAGCGGCGGTCCAGCGTATCGAAACCCGAATCATCGACCTTGAGCATGCCCATGGCCGCATCGGCCACGGGGCCGGTGATACGCCCATCGCCCTTCACCTCAGCAAAATCCCGCACCCGGCGCAGCAGGCGGTTGGCAATACGTGGTGTACCCCGCGAGCGCCGGGCGATACCGAGAGCGCCTTCCGCGTCGATACCTATCTGCAGAATACCTGCGGAACGGGTCACGATCTGCGCCAGCTCATCGGGCGTGTAGAACTCCAGCCGCTCCACAATGCCAAAGCGGTCGCGCAGCGGTGAGGTAAGCAAACCGGCCCGCGTGGTCGCACCGACCAGGGTAAAGCGCGGCAGATCCAGTTTGATGGAGCGCGCCGCCGGCCCTTCGCCAATCATGATGTCGATCTGAAAGTCTTCCAGTGCCGGATACAGCACTTCCTCAACCACCGGGGACAGACGGTGTATTTCGTCAACAAACAAAATATCGCCGGCCTGCAGATTGGTCAGCAAGGCCGCCAGGTCGCCGGCCCGCTCCAGCACCGGGCCGGAAGTCTGCCTGAGGCTCACACCCATCTCGTGCGCAATCACGTGCGCCAGCGTGGTTTTACCCAGCCCCGGGGGACCAAAGATCAATACATGATCCAGCGCGTCACTGCGCCGTCGGGCCGCTTCCAGATAAATCTCGAGTTTTTCCCGCATGGCCGCCTGGCCGACAT
>JABSSV010000178.1 GCA_013213875.1 Lysobacterales bacterium | reverse complement strand
TCTGCCGTGGAGAAGGTCTGCGATGCCTTGGTAGGAATCGTCGTATTCTTCTCAATCAGCTTGGTCATGACGCCACCCAGGGTCTCGATACCCAGCGACAGTGGGGTCACGTCCAGCAGCAGTACATCTTTCACGTCGCCGGCCAGCACGCCACCCTGGATCGCAGCACCTACGGCAACCGCTTCGTCCGGGTTAACATCCTTGCGCGGCTCTTTACCAAAGAAATCGGTAACGGCCTGCTGCACCAGCGGCATGCGCGTCTGACCGCCCACCAGAATCACATCATCGATGTCACCCACGGCCAGGCCGGCATCATCCAGCGCCGTCCGGCAGGGTGCGATGGTGTTCTTCACCAGATCCTCAACCAGCGACTCCAGCTTGGCCCGCGTGAGCTTGATGTTCAGGTGCTTGGGACCGGACGCATCCGCTGTGATGTAGGGCAAGTTGACTTCCGTCTGCTGACCGGAGCTGAGCTCAATCTTGGCACGCTCGCCCGCCTCTTTCAGACGCTGCAGGGCCAGCGGATCGTTGCGCAGATCCACGCCCTGATCCTTGTTGAATTCCTCCACCAGATAATCAATCACCCGGTTGTCGAAGTCTTCACCGCCCAGGAACGTGTCACCGGAGGTCGACAGCACCTCAATCTGGTGCTCGCCTTCCACCTCGG
Organism: Lysobacterales bacterium; assembly: GCA_013213875.1. Lineage (GTDB taxonomy): Bacteria > Pseudomonadota > Gammaproteobacteria > Xanthomonadales > SZUA-36 > Marinihelvus. The sequence goes on along the minus strand of JABSSV010000178.1, from coordinate 5,611 downwards.
CAATCTCGATCACGCTGATGTCAAAGGTACCGCCACCGAGGTCATAGACGGCCACCTTGCGATCACCGCCCTTCTTGTCCATGCCGTAAGCGAGCGCCGCAGCGGTGGGCTCGGAGATCACGCGCTTCACGTCCAACCCGGCAATCTTACCGGCGTCTTTCGTGGCCTGACGCTGCGGGTTGTTGAAGTATGCGGGCACCGTAATGACGGCCTCCGTCACCTCTTCACCCAGATATTCCTCGGCGGTTTTCTTCATTTTCATCAGCACGCGCGCGGAAATCTCCGGCGGCGCCATCTTCTTGCCATCGACTTCAACCCAGGCGTCGCCATTGTCGGCTTTGACAATGTCATAGGGCACCAGGTCGCTGTCTTTCTGCACCACGTCTTCTGCGAACTTGCGGCCAATCAGCCGCTTGATCGCAAACAGGGTATTTTTCGGATTGGTAACGGACTGACGCTTGGCGGCCTGGCCAACCAGCACTTCCTCGTCCTTGGTGAAGGCCACGATGGACGGCGTGGTCCGGTCACCTTCAGAGTTTTCTATAACCTTGGGCTGTCCACCCTCCATCACTGCTACGCAGGAGTTGGTGGTGCCCAGATCGATACCGATGATCTTGCCCATCTGTCTGTCTCCCAAAAGATAATAGGTTGTTTAATGCACTGATTCTTAAGTGGGGCCGACCGGCTTGAGTTCAATTGCCGGTACGCTTTTTTACGCGCTTGTGGCCCTGAAATCCGCTTTATTCGCCGCTTCCGGCCGATACAATGACGCGCGCCGGGCGAATCAGGCGCTCGTTGAGCTGGTAACCCTTCTGAATCACATCGATAACCGTGTCACGGGGATGCTCCGGTGAGGGAATCAGGCTCATGGCCTCGTGCAACTCCGGATTAAAGGCCTCACCGACCGGGTCGATCAGCTGCACACCGTGATCCTGCAGCAGCTTGTCCAGCATGCGGTAAATCAACGCCTTACCCTCGCGCAAGGACTCAATCGATGCATCCTCACCAGCGGCCGCCTGCAGGCCCTTTTCCAGGCTGTCCTGCACGGGCAGCAGGTCTTTCATAACGCCCTCAAGCGCCCGCTTGCGCGAGCGCTCCAGGTCCCGCATAAGCCGCTTGCGAAGATTTTCCATCTCCGCATGCATGCGCAGCATGGCCTCGCGCTGCTCCGCAGCCTGTTGTTCTGCTGTCTCCAGTGCCGCGCGCAGCGTTTCCAGCTCCGACGTCTCCGTGGTGACTTCCTGTTCCGGCGTCTGTTCCGCCACTTCTTCGCACTTGTCGTTCTCGCTGCTCACACTCAGCTCCCCGGCCGCAGGGCCCATTCAATTCACACTCCTGCGGGATATGGGGTTGGCCCCTACGCTTTCAAGCAGCACCGTGCCCATGGCGGACCCATTGCTGCTTTATATAATGAGTGCTAATTTGCAGCGGTCGACCGGATTCGAGTCCCATGCTCCAACACCTGCACATACGCAACTTCGCCATTGTTCCGTCACTGGAACAGGACTTCATGCCCGGCTTTACCGCTATTTCCGGCGAAACCGGCGCTGGCAAGTCCATCATGGTGGACGCGCTGGGCCTGCTGCTGGGAGCACGCTCAGACGCCAGCTGGGTCCGCAACGGTGCGGACCGGGCCGAACTCACCGCCGAATTTTCCGTGCACCAAAATGCCGCCGCCCGGCAGTGGCTGCAGCAACAGGAATTGCAGGAAGGTGAGCAGGTGCTTCTGCGCCGGACCATTCAGGCCAGCGGCCGCTCCCGCGCATGGATCAATGGCACACCGGTCACGGTGGCGCAGCTGGCCGAGCTGGGGCACCTGCTGGTGGAGGTTCATGGCCAGCATGAACATGTGCGACTAACCGATCAAAATCGGCAACGCGAACTACTGGATCGCGCCGGTGATCACGCTGCAGCGCTGGATGCCGTGCGGGCGGCGTTCCTGGCCTGGCAAGCCCGACATGCGCGCCTGGAGGAACTCACTGCCCAAAGCGCCCTGCCCCCGACCGAACTGGAGTTTTTCCGCTATCAGCTCAAGGAGCTGGAGGCCCATGCGCTCCCGCCTGATGCAGTCACAGAGCTGGAACAGGAGCACCGGCTGCTGGCGGCCAGTGGTGGTCTGCTGCAGGCTCTGGACCAGGCCGGCGCCCTGCTGGAGCATGAGCAACAGGGCGCATCGCAACAGCTCTCGGCGGCCTTGGCCGCGCTGGAGCCGCATCGAGGCCTGGCGGTGGAGCTCACGGAGGTTGTCGCCATGCTGGAAGAGGCCTCCATCAATACGCGTGAAGCGGCTAGCGGCCTGGCCAGTTTCGCCGGCGGGGTGGAGCTGGATCCCCAGCGCCTCACGGAGGTGTCCCAGCAGCTTGATGCGCTGGGCGATCTCGCCCGCAAACATGGGGTAGATCTGGAAGCACTGGAAACGGTCAGGGACCAGTTGGCGGAGCGGCTGGATCAGGCTGAACGTTTTGATGAGGTGCGCGCAACGCTCGAAGAGGAAGTGGCGGCTTGCCTGCAGGACTATCGCAGCGCAGCGAAAGAACTGTCTTCACAGCGTCAGGCTACGGCCAGCCGCCTGGCGGAGTCCGTGCAAGCGCTTATGCAGGATTTAGGCATGGCCGGAGGGCAATTTGAGATCGCCGTCAGCCAGCAGGAAGGCACACCCGGCGCGGCAGGCGACGATCGGATTACCCTGCGCGTCAGTGCTAATCCGGGCATGCCGCTGGCCCCACTGGCCAAGGTGGCGTCCGGTGGTGAATTGTCGCGCATCAGCCTGGCCATTAAGGTCGCCAGCGCTGACAAGGCAGCCCGCACGCAGGTCTACGACGAGATTGATACGGGCGTAGGGGGCGATACGGCCAATGCGGTCGGCCTGCTATTGCGCAAAACCGCACATCAGGGTCAGGCCCTATGCGTCACGCACCTGGCACAGGTAGCTGTGCGCGCGGATCAGCAATTACAGGTCAGCAAGCAGGCCAAAGCCGATAGCACCGCTGTGGCCGCCCAGGTTCTGGCCGCCGATGCGCGGGTGGAAGAAATTGCGCGCATGCTGGGCGGTAAGGTTTCCGATCAGAGCCGCGCGCATGCGCGGGAGATGCTGGAGGCGGCCAGCGCCACGCTCCAGTAAGACGACAAGCGGGGGTCAGCTGCGCTTGGGGCGCACGTAGATCACCAGAGAGTGATCCTCAATTTCATAGCCCGCCTCTTCCGCAATTTTATGTTGCAGGGCCTCGATTTCCTCGTTGACGAACTCCATGACCTTGCCGGTCTCAATGCAGACCATGTGATCGTGATGTCCGCCACTGTCCATTTCGTAGTAGGCCTGGCCGCCTTCGAAGTTGTGCTTGATGATCAGGCCTACGGCCTCAAACTGATTCAGCACCCGGTACACGGTTGCCAGCCCCATATCGTCACCGTGCCGATTCAGCTCACGATAGATATCATCCGCCGTCATGTGCTTGAAGCGGCGACGCTCCAGCAACTCAAGAATCTTGAGCCGCGGCTTCGTGACTTTTAGGCCAACATCCCTAAGCCGATCTGATTCCACCTTCCTCACTCCTCTGACGCGCCATAACCGCGCAACCTGCATGATATGTTTTTTTGTTGTGCCGCGCCCCTGTGCGGCGCGCGGCGATCATTGTATCATTCACGCCTCGTGACGCTAACGATTTTCCCCGGACTCACATGACTATGCGCCTGTTCCTTGCCCTGTGCGCCAGCCTGATGCTGGCCAGCGGCTGCAACATCATCTACAAACAGAATATCCAGCAGGGCAACTCGCTGGAACAGGAAGACCTGGACCAGCTGGAACTGGGCATGAGCAAGAACCAGGTGGCTTTCTTGCTGGGCACGCCTGCCATCAATGACCCCTTTCATCGGGATCGTTGGGATTACCTGTCGAGCTTTGCCCGCCGCGGCGGTGATCCGGTACGGCGTCTGGTCACGCTGAAATTTGACGACGATACGCTAACCAGCATGACCGGCGTACGCCAGGGTGAGGGGGAGCGGGTTCTCACCGCGGACGGTCCACGCGCTGTGGTACCCGGTGCCGACGTGCCCGGCGTCAGAGTCGAAGACGCGCGCGACTACGAAGACCTGGAGATTCTCAGCGAAGATGGCGCACCGAGCTGGGCGCTGCAGTTTGGCTCCTTTACCTACCGCTCCGATGCAGACCGCTTGCTGGCCGCCCTGGCCGAGGACGGTATTGAGGCGACCATCTATGGCCAGGTCATCGGCGACGTGGGCTTCTTTATCGTTCGTAGCGGCAGTTATCTGTCGCGGGAAGAAGGCCTGCGCGCCCTTCAACAGCTCACCGAGCAAACCGGTCGGCGACCCTTCCTGGTGACGCCCGGCAGCTAATCGTCCTGGGTGCGGGCGGCTTCAGCCCGGGCCCGCCGAACCTCTTTCGGATCTGCCAGCAGGGGCCGGTAGACCTCCACCCGGTCGCCAGACTTCAGCGCCTGCCCGAGGCTGACCTTGCGACCCCACACACCCACCGCGTCAGGATCCAGCTCCAGCTCGGGCCAATCGCGTTCAAGTTCTGCCGCCGCGATCGCATCGGCTACGGTGGCGCCGGCGGCGAGTCGCAGCTGCCGCAGGGTCTGGTGCTGCGGATCACCGTAGACCACCTCCACTTCCAGATGGGCCGCGGGGCCTTCATTGACCTCTTCAGGGCTCATGCCAGGCCCCCATAGACGGCGGCAGCGCGACGACTAAAATCCCGCACGAGGCGGTCCGCCACATGCGAGAAGCCCTTACTGAAGGCGCTGGCCATGAGCCGGGAAGAGACCTCGAAATCGAGACTGAGTGAAATTTTACTGCCCGCATCTCCGAGCTGCTGAAAGCGCCATTCACCGACCAGCTCACGAAAAGGCCCTTCCACCAGCGACAGCACCAGCCGCGCGCCCGGCTCCAGTCGGTTGCGGGTGGTAAAGCGCTGGGTCATGCCACCCACATTAATGCTCAGGCTGGCCACCTGCAGCTGCGGCTGATCCTCCAGCACCTCGGCCTGGGTACACCAGCTGAGAAATTCCGGATAGGAGGCCACGTCATGAACCAGGCGGTACATGTCGACAGCAGCATGGGTGACAAGGGCGGAACGGGCTATATGCATGGACTTCTACTCAAAGACGGCGGCACTATAGCACCCTCGTGATCGCGCACGCCTGTTTTCCCGTCCGGCTTGGCCCTACAATAGCGGCCTGCTAAACGACGCCCGTGACCATGAGCAAGCCCGGCCAAAACACGATTGCGCTGAACAAGCGCGCCCGCTTCGATTACCACATCGAAGAGCGGCTGGAAGCCGGCGTCGCGCTTGAGGGCTGGGAAGTGAAGTCCCTACGCGAAGGGCGCGTCGAGTTTTCTGACAGCTACGTGTTCATTCGCAATGGCGAAGCCTTTCTGGTCGGCACGCAGATCAATCCGCTACCGACGGTCAGCACCCACATCACGCCAGAACCCATGCGCTCGCGCAAACTGCTGCTCCACCGACGCGAACTGGAGCGCCTGGGTGCGCTGGTTGACCGCAAAGGCAAAACCATCGTGCCAACCGCCATGTACTGGCACCGGGGCAAGGTCAAGGTGGAAGTAGGTATCGCCCAGGGCAAGAAACAGCATG
>JABSSV010000177.1 GCA_013213875.1 Lysobacterales bacterium | reverse complement strand
CCGGCAAAGTCGTCAAAGGCTTTGTCGGTCAGGCGAATCATATGGTCGGCAATGAATGGTGCGCCCTCCGCTGCACCCTGTTCCGGATGTTTCAGGCAACACTCCCATTCGAGTACCGCCCAACCATCGAAGCCATACTGGGCGAAGCGGGAGAAGACGGCGCGAAAATCAATCTGACCGTCCCCCAGGGAACGGAAACGCCCGGGGCGTTCTACCCAGCCCTGATAGCCGCCGTAGACGCCGCTGCGCCCGTCCGGACGGAACTCGGCATCTTTCACATGAAAGGCCCGAATACGCTCATGATAGAGATCAATAAATTGCAAATAATCCATCTGCTGTAGGAGCAAATGGCTCGGGTCGTAGAGAATGTTGGCGCGTTCGTGCTCGCCCACCGCCTGCAGAAAGCGCTCGAAGCTGGCACCGTCATGCAGGTCCTCGCCCGGGTGCAGCTCATAGCAAGCGTCCACGCCGCAGTCGTCGAACACGTTCAGCAGCGGCAGCCAGCGGCGTGCCAGTTCCGCAAAACCTTCTTCTACCAGACCCGCCGGACGCTGGGGCCAGGGATACATGGTGTGCCAAAGCAGGGCGCCGGAAAAGGTCGCGTGGGCAGTCAAACCCAGACGCTGACTAGCACGCGCTGCCATGGCCACCTGCTCAGCGGCCCAGGCCGCCTTGCCCGGTTCATTGCCCTGCAGTTCCGGCGGCGCAAAGGCGTCAAACATTTCTCCGTAGGCCGGGTGAACCGCCACCAGTTGTCCCTGCAGATGGGTTGAGAGTTCCGTAATGGCCACGCCGGCATCCGCGCAGACGCCCGCCACCTCATCACAATAGGTCTGACTCTCACTGGCAGTGCGCAAATCGAACAGGCGCGCATCCCAGGTCGGAATTTGCACCCCCTGGTAGCCCAGCGATGCTGCCCATGCGGCCAGTGTGGAGAGCGAGTTAAAGGGTGCCTCGTCGCCCGCGAACTGGGCCAGAAAAATGGCCGGTCCTTTCATAGGGATTTCCTTTCAATAGCAGCCAGCTCGGTCCAGGCCGAGCCCTGCTGGCTGGACAGACGCGCTGCGCGTATAAACCGAAGCGCGGCAACGCCGTCATCAATGGAGGCGAAACCACGAGGCTGGGGGGCCTCGGGAAATGCCGTCACCGCCTCGGCAAAAGCCTGATAGATATTGGCGAAGGCTTCCAGATAGCCTTCCGGGTGCCCGCCCGGTGTTCGCGCCACGGCCCGGGCCGATGCGCCCAGATAGTCCATGTTGGCATGCAGTATGGTATCGGGCTCGGCACGCCGCTTAAGCACCAGCGTGTTGGGCTGCTCCTGCTGCCAGCTCATGGCACCCTCGGTGCCAAATAATTCGATCTTTAGCGCGTTGACAGAACCGGTGCATACCTGACTGGCCGCCAGCAGACCCTGCGCACCGCCGCTGAGCGAAAACAGAGCCGAACCATCATCGTCAATGGTGCGCCCCGGGACCACGCTGCGCAGCTGCGCAGCCACCGCAGTAATGGACTCACCGCTCATAAACTCCACTAGGTTAAATGCATGCGAGCCAATATCGGCGAAGGCGCCGGACTCTCCGGAACGGGCCGGATCATTGCGCCAGCTGGCCTGTTTACTACCGCGGGTATCTTCCTCACGGGACAGCCAGTCCTGCAGATAGCTCACATGCACGCGCCGCAGTTCGCCCAGCGCGCCGGCCGCGATGCGATCGCGTGCCTCCATAACCAGCGGATAGCCGGTGTAGGTGTGGGTGAGTCCAAACAGCTGTCCGCTGGCCTCGACCGCTGCCTGCATGCGCAGGGCATCCTCCAGGCAGCCGGCAGCCGGTTTGTCACAGAGCACGTGAAAACCCGCAGCCAGGGCGGCTATGGCGATTTCCGCATGGGAATCGTTCGGGGTCACAATGGCCAGACACTGCACCCGCTCGGCAGGCGGCAAGGCCGCTTCCGACGCCAGCAATTCCTGATAGCTGCCATAGGACCGCGCCGACGCCAGCCCCAACTCCCGGCCAAAAGCCCGGGAGGCTTCCGCATCGCGGCAAAAGGCGCCGGCCTGAAGGTCAAAGCGGTCGGTCATGGAGGCCGCCAAACGGTGCACGGCACCAATAAAGGCGCCGGGTCCGCCACCCACCATGGCCAGTCGTATTTTTTCTGTCACCGTCGCGGTCTCCCCGGCTAGCAGCACCGGCTAACAGCCAGCATCATCGCCCCCGAATGTTTTCTGCGCTACCGCTGGCCGGTCGAGATAGGCTAGGCTCTCGCTATCATAAAACTCAGCTTTCACAGCGGGTGCGGCTCCAGTATAAGCCCTGTGGGGGCCGGATAAGAGCCGCATGGCATACAAGTTTCTCAAGCCAGCAAGGGCTTGAGCTAACCGTAAGCAGAAACCCGATACGCGCAAGGAGCCGCAGGCATGAACCTAGCAACACTGGATCTGATGGTAGTCGCCGCCTATGCAGTGATGCTGCTGTTTCTCGCCAATTTTGTCGCGCGCGAAAAAAGCGGCCGTGCCAAGACCAGTAGTGACTACTTTCTGGCTGGCCGCGCCCTGCCCTGGTGGGCTATCGGCGCGTCGCTTATCGCCGCCAATATCTCTGCCGAACAAATCATCGGCATGTCCGGTTCCGCCTGGGTCATGGGGATTGCGATTGGCGCTTACGAGTGGATGGCGGCGCTGACGCTGGTGATCGTCGGCAAATGGCTCCTGCCCGTCTTTCTGAAGCATCGCATCTACACCATGCCGCAGTTCCTTGAGCAGCGCTATGACCACCGCGTGCGCAATGTGATGGCCATTTTCTGGCTCGGCGTTTACGTGTTTGTCAATCTGACCTCGATTCTTTGGCTGGGCGCTTTGGCCGTCAACACGGTGACCGGCATCGACCTGCTATGGGGACTGATCGGTCTCGGCGCCTTTGCCACCGCCTATTCTCTCTATGGCGGTCTCAAGGCCGTCGCCCTGACCGATATCATCCAGGTGGTGCTACTGATTCTCGGGGGCTTGATGATCGCGTGGATTGCGCTCAACGAAGTATCCGGCGGCGCTGGCGTACTGGCGGGCTTCCAGTTGCTTACGGAACGATTACCCGACAAGTTCGACCTGATTTTTACGCCCGAGTCGGAGCACTACGCCGATTTACCTGGCATCTCCGTGCTGCTAGGCGGGCTCTGGATCATGAATTTGAGCTATTGGGGCTTTAACCAGTACATCATTCAGCGCGCGCTGGCGGCGCGCTCGGTCCGTGAGGCCCAGAAAGGCATCATGTTCGCCGCCTATCTGAAAATGCTGATGCCCATCATCGTGGTTTTGCCCGGCATCGCTGCCATCGTGTTGGCCCCGGATCTGGAAACGCCGGACCGGGCTTATCCGACGGTCATGAAGCTGTTGCCCAGCGGCATGCTGGGGCTGGTATTCGCGGCCCTGCTCGCTGCCATCGTTTCGTCCCTGGCTTCCATGATGAACTCCATCGCCACGATTTTCACCATGGACGTTTACCAGCGCCTTGGCACGGGGGACAAAAGTGAGCAGCAACTGGTCCGCGTGGGTCGCCTGGTCAGCCTCAGTGCCATGGTGATTGCCATGCTGGTGGCCCGGCCCCTGCTGGGGCAATTCGATCAGGCCTTCCAGTACATTCAGGAGTTCACCGGATTCTTTACACCGGGCGTCTGTGCGCTGTTCCTGATGGGGATTTTCTGGAAACGCACCACCGCCCGGGCCGCCCTGAGCATGGCCCTGGCCTCAGCGCTACTGTCCCTGGGACTGAAACTGGCGTGGCCGGGCCTGCCCTTTATTGATCGGGTTGGGCTGGTCTTTTTGCTGTGCCTGGCCATTGGCTTTCTGGTCAGCCACCTGGACCCGCGCGGAGCCGGCAGCAAGGCCATGGCGCTGGATGCGGTGGATACGCGCACCAGCCCTGGCTACAACAGCGCTGGCCTCGGCATCATCATCCTGCTGACCGCGCTCTACGCCAGCTGGTGGTAGCGCTGGCCTATGCGCCTGCAGGCAGACCGCATCACCGCCGTTCTTTTGGTTAGAATGCGCACATGAATTCAACCTCTGAGAGCGCAGCAGAAAGCCTGCGTAAAGCCGCCAGCGCCCTGCAGGCCAACCGACCACTGCGCGCAGAAGAAGCCTGCCGTGACTACCTGGATCTGCACCCGGGCAGTGCTGAGCATTTGCGACTGCTGGCCCAGGCGCTCATGAAACAGAACCGGCTGCCTGAGGCCCAGGAGCAAATCACCTTCGCCCTGCAGCTGCGGCCAGACCAAGCCGAACTCCAGGAGGACCTGGGCACCGTCCTGATGCTGCAACGGCAACCGGAAGCAGCGGCCAAGGCGCTGCGCAAGGCGGTTCAGCTTGACCCCACCCGCGCCGAAGCGCATAAAAAGCTCGGCCGCGTGCTGGTGGCCCTCGGTGATGGCCAGGCCGCAGACCGGGAGTTCGAGGAGTTTTTTGACCGCGATCCGGAGTCAGGTGCGGTCGCTGCTGGCGCAGAACATCTACGCGCAGGACGGACGGAGGAAGGCATCAAAGCGCTCACGCAAGCCTTGCGCGATGCACCCAGGAATGTCGATGCGATGATGTTTCTGGCCATGGCCTACCGCAAAAAGGAAACGCGCCTGGATGACGCGGAAGCCCTCTTGCGCCGCGCCACGCAGGTCGCACCGGATCATGTGCCCGCCTGGCTCAACCTCGGCGGCATTCTGAGCGAGCAAAACAAGCGCGAAGATGCGTTGGAAGCCTATCGGCAAGCCACAAAACTGGAGCCGGGACATGCTGGCGCGTGGGCGCTACTGGCCAGTTGCTATGCCTTTCTCAACCTGACCGAGCAAGCCAGCCAGGCGTTTGAAAAATCGTTGCAGCTCAAGGCCGACCACCCCAATACGCAGATGGGTTACGGTCACGTTTTAAAGACTCTCGGGGATCAGAAGGCGGCCCTGAAAGCCTACCGTGAAGCCATTCGTTTAAGACCGAAATTTGGTGAAGTGTACTGGTCCATGGCCAACCTCAAGATCTTCCGCTTTGAGGATGCGGAGGTAGACGCCATGCTGGAGCAGCTTGAAAAAGGGCAGCTTAGCGATAGCGAAGAGGTCCATTTCCGTTTCGCGCTCGGCAAGGCCTATGAAGACCGTAAAGACTATGCGCAGGCCTGGCACTTCTACGACACGGGCAACCAGAAGCACCGGGAGACGGTCTATTTCGATCCCAACGAGAATGAGGCCCGACAGGCGGCCATTCGTGAATTCTTCAGTGCCGAATTTTTCGCCGAGCATAGCGATGTGGGATTTGATGCCGATGATCTGATTCTCATCGTGGGCCTGCCCCGTACCGGCTCCACGCTGGTGGAGCAAATTCTCGCCAGCCACAGCCAGGTGGAAGGCACGGCGGAGCTGCCCACCCTCGGGCGCCTTTCCAATAGCATCGGGCGCTATCGCACGGACGGCATCGGTTTTCCCCGGGCCGCCGGTGATCTGCGCAAGCGTGACTGGCGTCAAATCGGCCGCCAGTATATGGAACTCACGCGCGCGTTTCGCGAGACGGATCGCCCCTACTTCACGGACAAGCTCCCCAACAACTTCGCCCTGGTAGGTTTTCTGCACACGATCCTGCCCAAAGCCAAGATCATCAATACGCTGCGCCATCCACTGGATACGCTGCTGGGTAACTACAAGCAGCTCTATGGCCAGGGCCAGAACTTTACCTATGACACTTTTGACCTGGCCGAATATTACCGCCAGTACATGACCACCATGAATCACTGGCATGCGGTATTGCCGGGGAAAGTGCTGGATGTGCGCTACGAAGATACGGTGCTGGACACGGAACAACAGGTACGGCGCATACTGGCGCATTGCAATCTGCCTTTTGAAGAGGCTTGCCTGCGTCCCTGGGAAACAGACCGCGCCGTGCGCACGGCCAGCTCGGAGCAGGTGCGTCAGCCCATCTACACCGGCGCGCTGGGCAAATGGCGTCGCTATGAGCCGCAGCTGGAGTTCTGGAAGGACTCACTCCAGGACTTGCTGGATGAACTGCCGGAACAGGTTAGGAGCGCAGGGCGCGATTAATTCGCTTCAGGTCCAGGGCCAAACGGCCAGGCCGTGAATGGCGTTGCGAATGTCCGTGCTGATGCGCACGGACATGAGTTGGCGGGACGCTTTCAGGTCGTAAAGCGTTACCGTTGAGGGTGACGAGCCACCGGCCACGACGCGCTCGGAGAGCACACAGAGGCCGCGGGCAAAACCCTGGCGCGCGAGACGGCTGTCATCAATACCCTGATGAGTCAATTCTGCAGGATCGTATTTGGGCACGGGCAAAGCGCGATCCTCATCACCCTCACCGCGACCGCAGTAGCGCAGCACATCGGACTGCGTATCGTTAAACAGTACGCCGTCCCGAAACGGCTGCGCATTGTGCGTACCCGCCGGCAAGGTGGCCGCCATACTCACCTCTTCACTGTTGAAATGCAGCATGCCGCCGGATTTCAGCCCGGACATGTATAGCCCGCCCTGACGGCAGGCCACATTATTCAGATGCAGCTTGTTCAACATGAGCGGCCCTTGATCCTGCATGGGGTCGTAGACCGTGCCCTTAAAGCGGAAGCCCTGCATATCCACGTGCAGAGCCCAGTGAAACTGTTCGCGTTCCAGATCAAAAGCAAGAATGCTGTCGTAGGCCGTGGAGGTCAGAAACAGGCTGCCCTGCCAGCAGGCGATCTCGTGACAATGCTTCAGGTGCGGGCAGCGCCAGGAGCCAATCGGTTCAAAATCCGGCGTATAGGCGAACAGCTCATCACTGGCGGCGATGTAGACGCGGTCTTCCGTGAACGCGATACCACGCAGACCGCGGTCTGCACCGCGCCCCTCCCAGTCGATATCCATGGTATTCCAGTCAATCTTTTGCTGCACCGTCTGCTGCTGCAGATCGATCAGATAAACACCGCCGTGACTTTGACCCTGTTCACTGCCACGAACCACGGAAGTTGCAAGTAGCTTGTTCATTCAGCCCCTTGGCTTGGCCAGCACCCAAAAGAAAAGAGGCACGGCCGAAGCCGCGCCCCTTTTGTCTCGTACCAGCGCTGGGATCAGTAGAAGCCTTTGCGCACGGACAGACCGTAATGACGCGGTCGGGAGACCCACTCGATGGTGCGGTAGTCCGGCACCCCGAAGAAGTCAGACGCATAGGAGTTGTCCTGGCGCCCGTTCACGATCCGCTCATCGGTGAGATTGCGTACAAACGCGGTAATGGTCCAGTCATTCGGCAGGCTCAAGCCCAGCTGCAGATTGGTGGTATTCCAGTCCGGGATTAGCCCTTCCGGATCTCGCTGGATGGCCGCATCCGTTGAGTTCCACCATTCATCGCCGTAGGAGTAGTCCGCATAGATCCACATTTCGCCGCCCATAACTTCCATGGGGAAGGTATATTCGGCAGAGGCCCACCAGGACAGCTCCGGTGCATTAGGCAGCGGATCGCCGGGGCGAATCACATCACCGTTAAGGAACTCATAGAAGGTTTTGGCTTCGCCCTCCAGACGGGTCACGTTGCCTTGCAGCTGCAGATTGTCCGTGGCTTGCCAGACAAAGGATGCCTCAACACCCTTGGTTTCCGTATCACCACCGTTCACCGTGCCGCGCAGCCACCATTGACCGTCCACACCCCCTTCGTTGAACTGGCGATCGTTCCACTCCAGCAGGAAGAAGTTGATGTTGAACACCAGCGAGTTGTCGAACCAGCTGGTTTTGGCGCCAATCTCGTAGTTATCCAGGAAATCGGGCTCATACTGGGCCGGAATCAAACCGGTCCGAGCCGCCCGCTCCGAGTTATCGCCACCCAGGCGGAAACCCTGGCTAAACAGCGCGTAAGCCATCACGTCATCGTTAAAGAAGTACTGGGTCGATAGCTTGTAGACCGTATCGCTGTCCTTACTGACCGAGCGCACCACGCCGCGTGATTCGCCGCTGTTGGGTGGTGGCAGACCCTCGGGGAACTGGTTTTGATCGAAGAAGTCCTGCTTGAACTGGAACCAGCGGGCACCACCGGTGACCCACCACTTCTCGGTAATTTCAAAGGTGACTTCCCCGAAGAAGGCCAACTGCTCGTCGGTGCGGTCCAAACGATTCGTGTAGGGCAGCGTCGTAGGTGCCAGGGGATAGGCCACATCGTAGCCCTGATAGTAAGCCTGGAAGTACGCGTAGGCGTTTGCCGTGGCCCAGGCCTGGGTGTCCATCAGGTCCGGGTTGGTCGCGCCGTAGAGCCACTTGTCGTTGATCTTCTCGTAGAAGGCCCCGACCATCCAGCTGAAGCGGCTGTCCGTATCAGACGTCAGGCGCAGCTCCTGGGATACCCGGTCCTGGGTTTGATCGTTGAAGATCCAGCCGTAGGTGTATTCGGAGTTATAGATGCCATAGCCGAGATAGTTTCCGAAGTAGCCGTCTTTGTACTGCTCATACACCATATTCTCGAATTCATAGGTGATATCGCGATCGAGGTAGGTGGTGCTGCTGGTCAGGGTCGCAAAGCCAAGATCGCCCTCGATCAGCAGGGAGGCATTCCACCACTCGTCATCGCGGTTTTCCTTGTGGAAATAGGCATGCTGATAGTCCGGCAGGTTCGTGTCATCACCCCAGGAACCCTCGCTCTCGTTACGCTCGGAAATCAGCGCGACGATTACCTCCCAGTTGTCATCCACGTTCCATAGCAGCGAGGCGCGGCCACCGGACAGCTTGTACTCGTTGTAGTTGTCTTCAACCAGATCCGCGTTGTTGCCGGCGGCAATAAAGCGGTCGTCAGGCTGCACGAAGGTTTCGCCAAACACATTGTCGATCCAGCCGCCTTCGTCGCGGGTGTGGCCCACCACGCGCAGTGCCAGCGTGTCATCGATGAGCGGGATGTTGATCCAGCCGTTGAGCGCATAGCTGCCGTCGCCACCCTTGGTGTCGAAATACTCACCGAAGACCTCGCCGTACATGGCGGAGGGGTCCGGCTTGTTCGTCACCACGCGAACGGTACCTGCCAGCGAAGAGGACCCAAACAGTGTCCCCTGCGGACCCGGCAGCGCTTCGATGCGCTCAATATCGACCATGGCCGGCCAGAGCTGCTGCGAGTTAAAGGTGAGCGGCGTTTCGTCAAAGTAGATCGCACTCGTACTACCCGTGTAGTACTCGCCGGTGCCGGTGGAAATGCCGCGGAATTTGACCGAGTTTCGACCCGGCTGCGTGGTGATCAGCGACAGACTGGGAATCGCGTTGGCAACATCCGTAAAGCTGCTGAAGGCGTTGCGAATGATGTCATCGCTGGTAAACGCCTGCAGACTCTGGGGCAGATCCTGCATGGACGCCTCACGTAGCGTCGCAGTTACGATGACCTCTTCGAGCACGCGATCGGAATCTGCCTGTTCCTGATCCTGTGCGAGGGCGCCGGCTCCCGGCGCTAAAGCGGCCGCAACGGCCGTACTGAGGGTAGTTTTCGGGAACTTGCGATTATTGCTCATTCAGCGATTCCTCGCGTTTGCGTTTTATCTCTCACTGGTCCTGCGTCCAGGCCAGCCTGTTTTAATCTCTACCGACCATAACCAGCGGTCGTCCAACTCACTTCCTTCCTTGCAGGCACGGACACGTTTTCATCACGAGACCTTCACCTGAATTTAACAACTTCAACCGGCCTGCACAACCGATGCGTGCCCGGGCGGATTCCGTCGGCACTACTCTGCGCGATCACCCGCATCGGGCCACAGGCCCGCCCAGATCTCACGAATCATGGGCAGCACGCTGATGTTGCTGCCTTCCTCGTCATAGTAGCCCGTCCAAACGGCCACCAGATCCTTGCGCGGGTTAATCATCAAACCCTGCCCGGCCCAGCCGGCCTTCATAAAGTCGTCATTGGTATAGACCGCATCCCACTGGTAGACGTTATGACGAAGGTAGTCGGGCCGCACATTGCCCCAGGCCGTGTTCTCCATGAGGCTGCCGCGGCCGCCATTCAGGATGGTATCCAGGTAGCGCTGGGAAATAATCTCCTTGTCACTGACCACGGCACGGCTGGGCGTAAACAAAAGACCGAAACGGCCCATATCGCGTACGGTGCTCATCAAGCCACCACTGGTCAGGGGGATGCCATAGCGTCCGGCCCAAATCACCGCATCAGCTTCCGCACCGATATGACGCCACACTTCGCGCGTCAGCGCATCCTGAAATGGCATGCCGGTAATCGTCTCCACCAGCCAGCCAATAACGAAGGTATCCACACCGGAATAGTTGTAGCCGACACCAGGCTCGGCCCAGCGCTGTTCAGGGCTTAGGGACGCAATGTAGTCGTAGGGATTGTCTGCAGAACCCGGTGGGCGATGGCCTTCGCCAATGGATGAGGAGTAGCGGTAGTAGCAGCTTTCCCAGCTGTCATAGCTATCGCCGCAATCGACGCCGGAGGCCATATCGAGCACATCCCGCACCGGCACGCCCTCATAGGCTGAGCCCTTGAGCTTGGGGATGTAATGATCAATCGCCAAGCTGACGTCTACCTCACCGCGGTCTTCCAAAATCGCCAGCACGGTGGCCACGTAGGCCTTGGTAACGGACCAGAACAGTGGTTTGTCGTGCGGCTGCTGACGCGG
>JABSSV010000176.1 GCA_013213875.1 Lysobacterales bacterium | reverse complement strand
GGATCCCAGCCTGCTGCGTCAGGCCCTGACCCATAAAAGCCATTCAAGCCGCCATAATGAGCGTCTCGAGTTCCTCGGCGACGCGGTACTCGGATTTGTCATTGCTGATGAGCTTTTTCGCGGCCGACCCAATGACTCCGAAGGTTCCCTCAGCCGGCTCAGGTCCCGCGTGGTCCGCGGCGAGACGCTGGCACGCGTGGCCCGTAGCCTGCATTTGGGCGATCACCTGTTGATGGGCGAAGGAGAGCTCAAATCCGGTGGCTACTTGCGAGATTCGGTGCTGGCTGATGCGCTGGAGGCGGTGCTGGGGGCGATCTTGCTCGACGGAGGCTATGCGCAGGCGGATGCGACGATTCGGGCGGTTTTCCGGCATGTGGTCGACGACTTGCCGGACGCGGAGGCCTTGAAAGATCCGAAAACCCGTTTACAGGAGTGGCTGCAGGCAGAGCGCCGTCCCTTGCCCCGCTATGAGTTGGTGCGAGAAGAGGGCGCTGAGCATGCCAAGCAGTTCCATGTCACCTGCCTTCTGGATGACGAAGGCTATGCGGCCACGGCCGTTGGGACCAGCCGGCGCAAGGCGGAGCAGGCCGCGGCTGAGGTCGTTCTTAAGGCGCGAGCGCAAGGTATATGAGCAAAGACAAGCAAGCCCAGCCTGATGGTGCCGGTGCGACGGAGGACCTTGGGGAGCTGGATCGCATGCTGGCAGCTGCAGGAAGTCAGACCGGTACTGGAGAAGCAGCGCGTTTTGGCTATGTGGCCTTGATCGGGCGCCCAAATGTTGGCAAATCAACGCTGATGAATCAGCTTCTGGGCCAGAAAGTCAGCATCGTCACCTACAAGCCCCAAACGACCCGCCAACGCATTGCCGGCATCAAGACCACTCGTGAAGGACAGGTGGTCTACCTCGATACGCCAGGCATTCACGCATCGGCGGGTCGGGCCCTTAACCGCTATATGAACCGTGTGGCAAAAGCGACCTTTCGTGACGTCGAAGCGGTGCTCTTTCTGCTGGAAGCGGGGCGCTGGACCCGACAGGACCGGGCCATAAGCAAATTGCTGGCGCAACTGGACATTCCCGTTTTTCTGGTTATCAACAAGGTTGATACCCTGGACAACAAGCAGGACCTCCTGAGCTATGTGCAGGAAGTAACCCAGGACCATGAATATGCCGAAGTGCTGATGATTTCGGCCCTGAAAAATCAGGGTGTGGAGGAGCTGGAGCAGCGCGTGCTGGAGCGGCTACCTTTTTCCATGCCATTCTACGATGAGGATCAGATCACTGATCGTAGTGAGCGTTTTCTGGCCGCCGAATTCCTGCGTGAGGCCCTCACCCTGCGCCTGCACCAGGAGCTGCCATACAGTCTTACGGTCGTTATCGAGCAGTTCAAACGCCAGGGCGAGGTGGTGCATATCCACGCCATCATCTGGGTCGAGCGTGACAGTCAGAAGCAGATTGTGATCGGCAAGGGTGGTCAGGTACTAAAGCAGATTGGACGCGATGCGCGCAAGGCGCTGGAGGAATTGCTGGGTGAGAAGGTTTTCCTGCAAACCTGGGTCAAGGTGTCCAAGGACTGGTCCCGCAGCGAACGCATGCTCGAGCGCATGGGCTTTGATGACTAACCGCTGAGCGAGTCCCTGTCAGGCTTGCCCCTGTTGGGTACAGCCCCTATCTTGCTCCTATGCAAAAGATTCAGGTGCAACCGGCCTACGTGCTGCACGCGCGGGCTTATCGCGAGAGCAGTCAGTTGCTGGAAGTTTTGAGCCGCGACTTTGGGCGCGTCGGCATGATTGCACGGGGCGCACGGGGCAAGCGTTCGCGCTGGAAGAGCATGTTGCAGCCCTTTCGCCCCCTGTTGCTCAACTGGTCCCGGCGTGGCGAACTGGCCACCTTGACCGGCGCTGAGCAGGTGGCAGCACCGCCACCTCTGGTTGGAGATGCGCTGTATTGCGGTTTGTATCTGAACGAGCTGACCCTGCGCCTGCTCATGCGGGATGACCCCCATCCAGAGGTTTTCGAGCACTACGGTTCAAGCCTGGGAGCGCTGTTAGGGGGAGCTGAACTTCAGCCTTGCCTGCGCCTGTTTGAAAAGCACCTCTTGGATGCGACCGGTTTTGGCCTGATATTGGACCGTGAGCCGGCGTCCGGTGAGGCCCTGCGAGTCGATGCCTGGTACGAATACCATCCCGAGCGCGGGCCCGTGCGCGTCAGCGACAGTGCGCGGCACCGGGTCGGGGTGATCTCCGGTCGCGCCCTGCTGGGCCTCCATGCCGGCGAGATCGACCGCGAACACTGGCCGCAGCTCAGGACCTTGATGCGTCGTGTGCTGCGGCGCCAGTTGGGCGAGCGCCCGCTGGCCAGCGAATCACTTTATCGCGCCCTGCGCCGCCCGCAAACAGCGGCCGCCGGCGCAGAACCACCGCTCATGAAGGAAGGTGAAAAACAATGAACGACAAGAACCGAGACCTGTTGCTGGGCGTCAATATTGATCACGTAGCGACCATTCGCCAGGCCCGCGGTACCGCTTATCCTTCTGTTTTGCTGGCCGCGGCGCTGGCGGAAGAAGCGGGGGCTGACGCGATTACCGTGCATCTGCGCGAGGACCGCCGTCATATTCAGGACGAAGAGGTGGAGGCCCTGTGCAAGCAGGTGAAAACGCGCGTTAATCTGGAAATGGCGGTTACCGATGAAATGCTGGCGATTGCGGAGTACAACCGGCCTGCAGACGTGTGTCTGGTGCCGGAAAAGCGCCAGGAACTCACCACCGAGGGCGGTCTTGATGTGGCCACCCACTTCGCCCGCGTGCGCGCGGCTTGCGAGCGCATGAACGCGGCCGGCATCCGGGTTTCCCTGTTTATTGATCCCGATCCAGTCCAGCTGCAGGCCTCCAAAGACTGTGGTGCCGCAGTGGTTGAGCTGCATACGGGTACCTATGCGGATGAGACCGGCACGGCCCAGGCGCAGGAACTGGCCCGCATTGTCCGGGCCGCAGAACTGGGTAGCGATCTGGGGCTGCAGGTGAACGCCGGTCATGGGCTACATTATGAGAATGTGCACCCTATCGTGGCCATTCCGGAGTTGGTTGAACTCAATATCGGTCACGCCATTGTTGCCCGGGCCCTGTTTGTTGGCCTCGGTGAGGCGGTGCGCGAGATGCGCACGTTGATGTCGCGCTGATGGCCCGCCGTCGCGTCTCCCCTGACCCTTTCGAGGTGCAGATCGATGCCCTCGACCGGCAGGGCAGGGGACGCGCTGCCTACCAGGACCGGGCCCTGCTGGTGCATGGCGCCTTGCCGGGCGAAACGGTACGTGCCAAGCATTTATTCGGGCGACGCTTCCGAGGCCAAGCGGAAACGCTGGAAGTGCTGCACGCAGCGCCGGAGCGCGTGACCGCACCCTGTCCTTCCTTTGGCGCTTGTAGCGCCTGCAGTCTGCAGCACCTGGCAGAGACTGAGCAGCTGGCTTTTAAGCAAAAACATTTGCTCGATTTGCTACAGGAAAGCGGTGGTCTCAGGCCCGAGCGTGTGCTTGCGCCGCTGAGCGGCGCGCGCTGGTCCTATCGGCGTAAAGCGCGCTTGTCCGTGCGGGATGTGCCAGCCAAGGGCCGCATTCTGGTGGGCTTTCGCGAGCGCGATGCGCGCTTTGTCATGGACATGCAGACCTGCCATACCCTGGCGGCGCCGATAGCCGCGGCCCTGCCGGAACTGTCCACACTGCTTGGCACGCTCGATGCGCGCAGCCAGATTCCCCAGTTGGAAGCCAGTTGCGGCGACGATCAAGCAGCTTTGGTGCTGCGCCATATGGAGCCGCTGAGCGCCGCTGACAAGGAACGTTTGGAATGCTTCCAGGCGGATACGGGTCTGCGTCTTTATCTGCAGCCGAAGGGTCCGGATACGGTGCACCCGCTCACCAGCGGGCCCTCGCAATTGCGCTATGCGCTACCGGCTTTCGATCTCGAGTTTCGCTTCGAGCCGCTGGATTTTGTGCAGGTTAATGGCAGCATGAACGAACTGATGATTCAGCAGGCGCTGGACCTTCTGGCCCTGGAACCTGAGGACCGCGTGCTGGACCTGTTCTGCGGCCTGGGCAACTTTACGCTGCCGCTGGCCCAGCAGGCCGGCTCGGTACTGGGTTTGGAGGGCTCGGAGGACCTGGTGGCGCGAGGCCTGGAAAATGCGCGTCACAATGGGCTTGAGCAAGTCGCCTTTCGGGCGGTGGATTTGTATGGTGAGCAGCTGCGGGACCAGTGGCCGAGCGAGACCTTTGATGCGGTTCTGCTGGATCCTCCGCGCTCCGGCGCCGGGGCGGTTTTGCCGCTGATCGCGGCAACCGGCGCGAGCAAGCTTTTGTATGTGTCCTGTAATCCGGAGACGCTGGCGAGCGATGCTGCGCTATTGGTACGCGAGCATGGCTATCAGTTGCGTGCCGCCGGCGCCATGGACATGTTTCCTCAGACCACCCATATCGAGGCCATGGCCCTGTTCACGCGGCCCGGAGAGACAACGAATGGCGCTTGAGATCGAGCGCAAGTTTCTGTTGGCGAGTGAACAGTGGCGCCAACAGGTGCAGCGCTCCATTTCCATGCGTCAGGCTTATCTCGGTGGCGCTGGCGTGTCCGTGCGTGTGCGCATCGCGGGTGATCAGGCCCGGCTTAATATCAAGCAGGCGGTGCTGGGTAGTGCGCGTGAAGAGTTTGAATATGACATTCCGCTGGCCGATGGTGAACGTTTGTTCGAATTGGCCACCGAGGGGCGGGTCAGCAAAATCCGTCATCACGTGCGGCATGAGGGGCTGTTGTGGGAAATTGACGAGTTTCAGGGGGCCAATGCGGGCCTAATAGTTGCCGAACTGGAGCTGAGTTCGGCCGCACAGGTTTTTGCGCGCCCCGACTGGCTCGGTCCGGAAGTCACTGACGAGCGGCGCTACTACAATCACGCCCTGGCACAGCAACCGTTTGCGACCTGGGAGAAAGACATATGAGTGATGGGCAGCTACCGGGTCCGGTTCTTATTGGCCTTGAGGGCTGGGAACTGAAACCCCGCGAACGCGACTGGTTACAAAATCCGCAGGTCGGCGGTGTGGTGCTGTTCAGCCGGAACTATCACAACCTTGCGCAGCTGGAGCTGCTGAATGAATCCATCCGCAGCGCTGCCCATGCTCCCATGCTGATCTGCGTAGACCACGAGGGCGGCCGCGTACAGCGCTTTCAGGATGGTTTTACCCGCTTGCCGCCGCTTGGACTGCTGGGGCGCATGCATGCGGATGCGCCGGAATTGGCGCTGGACTACGCCTACCGCCACGCGCGGGTCATGGCCACGGAGTTGCTGGTCGCGGGTGTGGATCACAGTTTCGCACCGGTACTGGATCTGGATGTTGATAGCTGCGTGATTGGTGACCGGGCCTTCTCAGCCGCACCGGCAGCGGTTGCTGATCTGGGCCGCTATTACCTGGCCGGCATGCATGATGCCGGTATGCGGACCTGCGGCAAGCATTTTCCCGGACATGGTTCAGTACGCGCCGATTCGCATACGGATGATGTGTTGGACGGGCGGCCCTTGGCCGCGCTGGAACGGACCGATCTGGTGCCTTTCAAAGCGCTGCTGGGACAGCTGGACGCGGTCATGATGGCGCATGTGTGCTACCCCAAAATTGATGCGGCACCGGCTGGTTACTCGGCCCATTGGATTCAGGAGGTGCTGCGGGCGCAGTGCGATTGGTCGGGCGTGGTGCTCAGTGACGACCTGGGTATGCATGCGGCTGCCTACGCTGGTAAGCTGCGAGACCGCCTGTTCCGGTCATTGGAGGCGGGCTGCGATGCGGTGCTGGTATGCCAGCCGGAGGAAGTAGACGAACTGCTGCATGCCTGTGCCAACGACCGCCTGCCATCAGCGCCGAGCCTGTTGAAGCTGCACGGGCGCAACCGGGTCAGTCGGGAAGAACTGCAGACCGTCAGCGAGTGGCGGCACTGGCAACAATCAATCACAGACTTGGAGCACTGCCAATGGGCTTAGAGACTCAAGACGGGGCACTGGACCCGCAGGCGTTGCTGGACCGCTCCTACGTGGTCTATGACCGCGAACAGGTCGC
>JABSSV010000175.1 GCA_013213875.1 Lysobacterales bacterium | reverse complement strand
CTGGTTCTGAACCCGGACCAGGCCACAGCGCAGATGGAAGGCGCGGTCATGATGGGCATGTCACTCGCGCTCTACACGGAAATCAATTTCCGTGATGGAGCGGTGGTCAATTCCAACTTTCATGACTATCCCGTGCTGCGAACGCAGGAGGCACCGCCGGAAATCCACGTGCATTATACGAATACCGGCGCCCCCCCCACGGGCCTTGGAGAACCGGGTGTGCCGACCTTCGCGCCGGCACTGGTCAATGCGATTGTGGCCGCAGGTGGGCCACGCTATCGAAACCTTCCCATCAAACCACTGGCCAGCTGAAAGCGGGCAATAAACCAAAAAAGCGCCCTTCCGGGCGCTTTTTTCTTAGCCGGTTTTACTCGGAGTCATAGCCCTGTGGATTGTTGTGTTGCCAACGCCAGGCGTCCGCACACAATTCGCGCACATTACGTTTTGCCTGCCAGCCAAGAAGCGCCTTGGCCCGCGATGGATCGGCCCAGGAGGCGGCGATATCACCCGGCCGACGGGGCTGGATACGATAGGGAATATCTTGTCCGCTGGCGGCAGCGAAGGCCGCGCGCAGTTCCAGCACCGACAGTCCGGCACCGGTCCCAAGATTGACGGGGATGAAGCCGTTGGCCTGCTGCAGATGCTCAAGCGCGGCCACGTGCCCCTCGACCAGATCCATCACATGGATGTAATCCCTGACGCCAGTTCCATCCGGCGTGTCGTAATCATCCCCAAAGACGTCAAGCTGAGGCCGCCGGCCCACCGCCACCTGACTGATATACGGCATTAAATTATTAGGGATGCCATTCGGATCCTCGCCAAGGCGCCCACTCGCATGGGCGCCTGCAGGATTGAAGTAGCGCAAGCAGGCAATGCGCCAACGCTCATCTGCGGCGGCCAGGCGTTCCAGCATATGCTCGATATCGAGCTTGTTCTGACCATAGGGGTTGGTGGTCCGCCGTGGCGCCGACTCGGCAATGGGCACCAAGTCCGGATCGCCATAAACGGTCGCAGATGAAGAGAAAACCAAGCGCTGCACGCCCGCCTCTGCCATGGCCTGCAGCAAGGATTCGGTACCCTCCACGTTATTAGCGTGATAGCGCTCCGGTTCAGCAACCGATTCCCCCACCGCTTTCAAACCCGCAAAATGCATCACCGCCCATGGCTGGTGCGCAGCGAAAATGCTACGCAACAGTTCACGATCACGAATATCACCCTCGTAAAAGGTAAACGACTGGCCCGATAGCTCCTGCAGGCGGGGCAACACACGGCGTGAACTGTTGCACAGATTATCAATCAGTACCGGCTCAAAACCTGCCTCATGCAGGCTCAGACAGGCATGGGACCCGATGTAACCGGTACCGCCGGTCACCAGGACTTTGCGCTTTGAATCGTTTGCTTTCACACTATGCCTCGCTGACCCGCCGCCGACACGCTAGCAGGCCGGCAGCAGAAGTTCCAGCGCCGCGCCGAAAAGCGATTGACAGCAACGTTAAAACAGACCAATCGAGACATAATAAGACGCATGTTTCGCAGCCATAATGAATTCATTGATCGCCACCCCGTAACGGTCTGCGTACTGTTGTTTCTCGCATTGTTTTTTTTGCGCAGCCTGGTGACCTTTCCCATTGAGCACGTTGATTCCGTACACAAGTATGTCGCGGCCGCAGATATAGTTCGTGAACGCAGCCTGGAGCCCATGCTGCGCAATCAGCACACCATGCGCTGGTCTGAAGTTCTGCCCCAGGTGGTAGTTAGTTGGGCTACCAGATTCTCTTATTTTGGACTCTACCTACTGCCACTGACCGCCTTTGCACTGGCTGGCGTCCTCTGCTGGCAAGGTTTGCGGTCCGTGCTATCGGTGCCTCAGCAGGTGATATTGCTGGCCCTTCTGTTTATCGAGCCCATCGGCTTAACCCACACAGGACAACTGCTCAACCCGCCCTTTGGGGTGCTTTATGTTCTGCTGGCCATAACGATTCTCGTCGCAAATGACCGCCCTCGGTGGCCGCAGGTTGTATTGGCCGCAATGTTTTTATTCGCGGCCTATGGCGCGCATAGCACCTACCTCGCCTTCAGCGCCGGCCCTGTGGTCTGGCTAACATTCTGGCAACGCCGACTGCCGCTGGCTCTGCTTATGGTGGGTACG
>JABSSV010000174.1 GCA_013213875.1 Lysobacterales bacterium | reverse complement strand
TTTGAAGAAGCCCCAGGCGCGGTTGCTGCCCCAGGTCAGACTTGGAAAGAGATCCAGGCGGGCGCCGGTAACACCCTCGTCGCGCTCAAAATAGACCGCCTCGGCGTCCACCGTGGTTCCGAAGCCGCGACGTCCCAGCGGTGCATCCAGTGAAAACGCCAGCCGTGGCAGGCGCTTGTAGGGCTGCCGTTCCAGTGCCACGCCATCGTCCAGCACCTGAAAATCATCCAGCAAAGCGGTGAACAGCCAATAGCGACCCGCGCCACTGAGCGTGGCCTGACTGCGTAGATACTGACGTGAGGTTTGCGCCAGGTTGCCGCCAAAATCGGTGAAGTAGTTATTGTCGCTGACTCGCTCGAGCTGGGCGTTCGCGAACCAGGACGGGTTGATGGCCATGCGCCAGTCGGCCTGATAGCGCCAGCGCTGATCATCCAGCTTGCGGTCATCCGGTAAAAAGTCTGTGGATAGCGTGGTGTAGCTGCGCGCGGTGAGCTGCCGGTACTCCAGGCCCAGCATCAGGCCTCGCTCACTGAACAGGCGCGGTGTGATCGTGGCATCGCGCTGCGGGGCTATATTCCAATAGTAGGGCACCGCTACTTCCAGCCCGTTGTCGTTGGCGGTGCTTAATGAGGGATAGAGGAATCCGCTCTTGCGGCGGTCGTCGATGGGAAAGGTCATGTAGGGCAGATACAGCACCGGCACTCTGCCCAGCTTGAGTTTGGCGCCTCGGGCCACACCCACACCCTCGTCATGCTGCAATTCCAGTTCACGCGCCGACAGCATCCAATCGGGTTGGTCACCGGCGCAGGTGGTGAACCAGATGCCGGTGAGGTCCGAGCGGCGACCCTCACTGAGGTGCACCGTATCGGCTCCACCCTGAGCACTCGACCCCGTAAAACCGTAGCGCACATCATAGAAATCGCCGCTTTGTTCCAGGAACCCGTAGCGCCCATTTGATGCCTGCAGTTGCAGTTGCGCATCGCTGTAGCGCAGGGGCGCGGGCAGACGGACCCGCTTCGTGTTCAGGTCATATTGCAGCAGGCTGGTGCTCAGTCGCTGATCAGCGCGGCTGATCTCGACGTCGCCGGCCAGTTCAGCCTCCGATTCCGCGGCGGCGCTGAAGGCCTTTGCGCGCGCATAAGTAGGCGCACCGCTCCGATCGGGGATCTGATCCAGCTGTGGCGCCAGCGCCGGCAGCGGGCAGGCGCCTGCTGCTTGTGCGAGCGCCGGCAGCGGCACTGCGAGCATGGGCGCTAGCAGCAGCAGGAATATCGGCATGCGCCGGACGGCGGACTGCCATCCGCCCGTTACCCCAAAGCTGACGGCCGCAGTGAAAAGTCGCGGCTTCATTCGGTCTCTGATGACGAGGACTCCGGGTAAAACTTCAGGGATGCAGAGTTGATGCAGTAGCGCAGCCCCGTAGGGGGTGGGCCATCGGGAAAAATATGCCCCAGATGCGCATCACAGTACTGACAAACCAGTTCTGTGCGGATCATGGCGTGGCTCAAATCTCGCTTCTGCACAATGCCAGCCGCCTCCAGTTCGCCATGGAAGCTGGGCCAGCCGCAGCCAGAGTGGAATTTGCTGGCCGCATCGAACAGTTCGTGGTCGCAGCAAACGCAGCGGTAGACACCGGGCTCGAACAGGTCCGTGTAGTCACCGGTAAAGGGCCGTTCCGTGCCGGCCTGGCGGGTTACACGGTATTGCTCATCGGTGAGCTGACTGCGCCACTCCGCATCGGTTTTGGTGATTTTCTTGGTCACAATTCTGGCCTTTCACTCTAGCCGCGCAGGCTGCTTATCAGGAACCCGCCCAGTATAGCGGCCAGCGCGCCCGGAACGACGAAACGGACCCAGACCACGGTAAGCCGTGCCAGTCCCGCCGGCAGTCCGCTGGCCAGTTGCTGAAGCGCCGTTGCCTTGCCCAGGCCCCAGCCCACCGCAAGCGTAGCGAGCAGCGCGCCCAGCATGAACATACCGGAACCGAAGATCAGGTCCAGCGTGCCGATGGACTCAGGATTCAGGCCGATGGGTAGCATGACCAGGATAGCGAGCATTGCTGTTGTCCAGAGCCAGCGCTTGCGATTCCAGCGAGCGCTGGTCAGGTCAGACAGTGCGCCGGAAACCGTATCCAAGGCAGCGATCAGGGTGAGCATGGCCACCAGTCCCCAGCCAGCCAGAAAAACCGGTGCCAGCAAACCGCCGCCGGGCATGGCGGAGAACAGGCGCGGCAGCGTGTTGAACAGGAGACCAGGGCCCGCGGCAAGGTCAAGGCCAAAGACCAGAACCGCCGGCACCACAAATAGCGCCGCCATAAAGGCCGCGCCCAGGTCCATCAGGCAGGTACCCATGGCGGTGGGCATCAGCGCGGTCTGCGAGCGCAGATAGCTGCCATACATGACCCCCAGTGTGCCGGATAGGCCCACAGAAAAGCAGGCCTGTCCCATGGCAGCAAACCAAATGCTCGGTCCGGCCGCGCCGAAGTCCGGCTGTAAAAACTGCTGGAGCTCGGTGAGTGCACCCGGCAATCGCAGTGTGGCAACCACCATATAGACGGCGGCCAGTGCGAAGATGGGCATAAGGAATTTGTTGGCCGATTCAATGCCCTTTTTGAGACCGCGGCTTACTACCACGGTGCAAGTCAGTATCACCAGCACGGCGATACCGTACTGCAGCCCATGACGGCCCAGCCCGGTTTCATAAAGCGTCAGCGTTGTCTCTGCAAAACCACTGCTGGCCGCGAACCAGGCGCTGTAAAACACATTGGCGATAACGATGCTGTAGTAGCAGGTAGCCATGAACGCGGCGGACAGGGCTAGCAAGCCTATGCAGCGCCCAAGACGGGGTCCAAAAGCCGCCTGGAAAGCGGCGACTGGTCCCCGTCGGGTGCTCCGGCCGAGCGACAGTTCTGCCGCCAATGCGGGCGCAGCCAGCGCCAGCATGAAAACGGCATAGACCAGCAGGAAAGCGCTGCCGCCATGCTGGCCCATCATGTAGGGGAAGCGCCACACGTTGCCCAGGCCGATGGCCAGACCGGCCATGCTTATCAGGGTGGTGAGACGCGATGAAAATCGTTGTTGTTGGGTCGCCATGGGCACCGCATTGTACGGTATGCTGAGCGCCTATGGTGCATGATAAAAAATCCAGCCAGGCAGCCGTTTCGGGCCCTTTTCACCTGGCGATCCCGGTGCATGACCTGGCCGCTGCACGAGCCTTTTACGGCGAGCGCTTCGGCTGCGTCGAGGGTCGCAGCGATGCGCATTGGGTGGACTTTAATTTTTTCGGCCATCAGTTAGTGTGTCATCTGGACCCCGCACATCAGGCGCGAGCGGTGCATAATCCGGTAGACGGGGATGCGGTGCCGGTGCCTCATTTTGGCGTGGTCCTGCCCATGCATGAGTGGCAAGCGCTCGCCGACCGGCTGCAGGCTCATGACCAGCGTTTCATTATCGCGCCGCGGGTGCGATTCCGGGGGCAGGTGGGCGAACAGGCGACGTTTTTCTTGCTCGACCCGGCGGGTAACGCACTGGAGTTCAAGGCCTTCGCGAATCCTGAGCGCCTGTTTCAAAGCTGATGGATCTGCCGTCTTGTCGCTATCCTGGTTTGGTGATCGCTGGCTTTAACAAGTGCGGTACGACCTCCTTGTTTGAGTGGCTTTGCATGCATCCAGAGGTGTGCGGGTCGTCAGTCAAGGAAACGCACTACCTTGATGACCGGGTGAAGCCCGGTGCAGCCAACTTTTCCCGAACGGGACTGGATGGCTATGCACAATTTTTTCAGCCCGGCCCCGGTGAGCATTTGCTGGTCGAGGCCACCCCGTCCTATG
>JABSSV010000173.1 GCA_013213875.1 Lysobacterales bacterium | reverse complement strand
CCGGGTCTCGGCCGCGTGGTTGGCATGCTGCACGCCGATGACCAGTTCTGGCTCGAGGGCCCCCTCATGGAGCTCCTCGCGGCACGCTTCCCATTGGCGAATCGCTGGGCGACGATGACGAACGCAGCGTCGCCGATCTGCTGGTGGACCAGGTCGAATTCGCCGATGTGATCTTGATCAGCAAAACCGATCTGGTGCAGGCCGAAGAATTGCAACGCCTGCTGGCCGTGCTCAAGACGCTCAATACCGATGCGGCGCTCATACCCATTGAACATGGTCGCGTTGCAACAGACCAGGTGCTGGATACGGGTCGCTTCGACTTTGAGCGCGCCCAACAGGCCCCGGGCTGGCTCAAAGAAATGCGGGGCGAACATGTGCCGGAAACGGAAGAGTATGGCATCAGCAGTTTTAGCTATCTGGCCCGTCGCCCCTTCCACCCCAAGAAGTTTTACGACTTCCTCCACAGCAAGCAGCAGCACGGCAAACTGATCCGCTCCAAAGGCTACTTCTGGCTGGCATCGCGACCCCAGTTCGCTGGTCAATGGAGTCAGGCCGGCGGCATCGCCCGCTACGGCTTTGCCGGCATGTTTTGGAAAGCCATACCGGAATCCGACTGGCCAACGGACGCGGGCTATCGGGAGATGATCAGGAAGAACTGGGTGGAGCCATTCGGCGATATGCGCCAGGAACTGGTGTTTATCGGCCAGGGCATTGATCAGGCGTTGATCACGCAGGCGCTGGACGACTGTCTCCTCACGGAAGACGAAGTCCTGCGTGGACAGGAGTTCTGGCGCACTTTGGAAGACCCTTTCCCCGCCTGGGAATAGGCAGCACCGCCCTCTAGCAAAAACAACCTAAACGCCGGGAGTGAAAGGCCATGATGAATGCACCGATACCACAGACCTATGAGCAATGGCGGCACTGTATTACCGTCCACTGCGGCATACCTCTGACGCAGGATTATGTTCGAGAGCGCCTGAGCATCTGGCGTAATCAGAAACTCGAGGAGACGGCCCGTTTTCGGCGTCTCTACGGCGATCAACACTGGCGGGCTGTCACGACCTGGTTTGAACAGGCGGAACGGGAACTGCTGCAAAGCCCAACCGCCTCCTGAGACACAGCCTGTTGGCATGGCCGCTATCTGGAAGCCAGCCGGGTCTGAGCGATGAAGGCACTAATGAGCATGATTGGACAACAAAGCAACATGGAAATACACGACGCTCCATCCGTTGTGCATGGGCGGCATGTTGAGGTCCTAAGCGCTATCGGCCAGCCAGCAGTGGAACTGGTGGTCTGGCAGCGCTGCGTGCCTGATCAACTGCATGT
Source organism: Lysobacterales bacterium (assembly GCA_013213875.1). GTDB lineage: Bacteria > Pseudomonadota > Gammaproteobacteria > Xanthomonadales > SZUA-36 > Marinihelvus. Next base: position 2,161 of record JABSSV010000173.1, on the reverse strand, counting down.
CTGGCTGGAAACCCTGGAGCTACACGATTGGCCCGCGCTTCGCCTGCTGATTACACCTCCGGATCTACCGGATGCACTGAACTTTTTCCTGCGCGAGCGAGGCCTGGCGATGACCCCCGCCAGTAGCATTCTGGTCCAGGACATACAGGCTCTGGCCACCCAATATGCCCGCATTGTGGGATCAGAGCAGATCGAGGTCAGACTGGAAGCCATCAATCACGATGCGTGCTGGAAATTCCACCGGGACTGTGTGGCGGCCCGGCTCCTGACCACCTATCGCGGGCCGGCTACCGAATGGGTCGTGCCGGCTCATGCCAACCACGCGCTACAAGAGCAGAAGGCCTACTCAGGCCCGCTGGAGCAGTTGCGCACCTATGATGTTGCCCTGTTCAAAGGCAGCTGTGCCGGTAGCGGCAGCGGCATCGTGCATCGCTCCCCAGCCATGAGCGGCTGCGATGATACGCGGCTGCTACTGTGTCTGAATCAGCCCTCCGCCACCTCACCGCCGGCGTGGGCCAGGTAGCCAGAACGCCTACCAAAAGTCAGCGCCAGCCACCCCTGATGGGTGACGGTGGTTACCTCTGGCTCAGCGAAAGGTCAGTTCCGAATCAGCCAGGAACCAGGTGAACATGGTCCAGGCCGCGACGTTCTGCGCCATCTCTGCCGGCACGATCTTATCGAAGGTATCGTTTGGCGTGTGATGGTATTCGAAGTAGTCCTCGCCGTTCTGGTTCAGCCGCGCAACGGGCATGCCCAGTTCCTGTAGCGGCAACATATCCGGGCCGCCACCGCCGCTATTGGGGCCGCGGGTAATGCCCAGATGCTGCATCTGCACGTGCATGGCGTCAAAAAAGGAATGGGCCTGTGCGCCAACGTTCGAGGTCAGGCGCCAGACCTCACGGGCGCCAAAGTCACTTTCCGAACCGATGATGTGGTTGGCCAGCGTACCGTCCTCGCTACGCGCCTTGGCATAGGCCCGGGCACCGATCAGACCGACCTCCTCGGCACCAAAGAGCACCACGCGAATCGTGCGTCGCGGGCGCTGGCCACTGTCCATAATGAGTTTGGCCGCAGCGGTGACAATGCCCACACCGGCGCCATCATCTAGGGCTCCGGTGCCGTTATCCCAGCTGTCCAGATGCGCGCCGATGATAACAATCTCCTCCGGCGCCTCCGCGCCGACCACTTCGGCAATCACATTGCCGCTGGTCGCCTCACCGCGCCAGCCGGCGGAGGTCTGTAAACGAATCCGCAGGGTCTCGCCGGCCGCATGAATACGCTCGATCTGATCGGCATCGGGCGCGGAGACCGCCAGCGCGGGAATAACCGCCGTGCGTTCATCAAGGCGGCTCATCATGCCCGTGTGGGCAAAGCGGTGCGAACTGGTGCCGACGGAACGGATCAAGACGCCGACCGCACCGCGGTCTTCCGCGTGGAACCAGGCGCGGGAACGCTTGCGGTTCGCCCAGCCATAGCCCTCACCGGTACGGGAGGCCACCATGCGGTCATTAATAAAAACCAGCTTGCCTGCCAGCGCATCGGCGGCGTCGTCGAAAGCCAGCAGATCATCGTAGCTGGCGAAAAACACCACCTCGGCCTCGAGACCGTCCCCCGGCGTCGCCGCGGCGCCGCCAAGGGAGGTGGCGTGCAGGTGCTGGGGGAATGGGGCCGTGATGGCGGCCTCTTCAAAGACGGAAGCGCCGCGGGTCCACAGATCCATATCAAAGGATTCGACGCGAACATTCTCAAACCCCAGCGCTTTGAGTTTGGCCACGGCCCAGTCCCGGGCACGCGCCTCCTGCTCCGTAGCGGCCAGGCGGGGACCAATCTCCGTGGTCAGGCTGCGCGTGAGTTCATAGGCCAAATCGCTTTCCAGCGCGGTGGCAGAGAGTGCATGCACCGTACTCAGGGTCTGCTCGTCAAAGCGATGCGTCTCCTGGGCCATGACGCCGGGCATGAGAAAACCGGCGCAAGCGCCGCAAAGCAGATATTTCAGGGACGAAAAAACACGCATGAAAGGCCATTCCGATCTTAATTCAGGGCCGGCTAGTGTAACGCCTCATCCGGCCGCCTTGAAGCCGTACGGCCGGGGGGCACACCCAGCCCTTGGTTGCCACCGCAGCACTCAGAGCAGGCAGGCCTTGGCCTCCAGCTCGTCGAT
>JABSSV010000172.1 GCA_013213875.1 Lysobacterales bacterium | reverse complement strand
GTGGTGCTGGTCATGGACATCCGCCATCCCATGAAGCCCTATGACCAGCAGATGATGGACTGGTGCGTGGCCGCCGGCCTGCCCTGCCATATTCTCATGACCAAGGCCGACAAGCTTAAACGCGGTCCAGCCCAGGCGGCGCTGCTCAAACTGCGCAAAAGCCTTCCCGCCGGTGCCAGTGCCCAGGTTTTCTCTTCGCTCAAGCGTCAGGGACTCGAGCAGTGGCTGGAAGTGATGAAGCGCTGGTACGCGTACGACTGACAGCGCACGGGGCCTGCTTTACACTGACGCCAGACCTGCTGCAGAGTAATTTCTGTCATGAGCTATCCCAGCACCCGCCTGCGGCGCATGCGCGCCGACGACTTTTCCCGCCGTCTGATGCGGGAAACCAAGCTCTCCGCTGACGACTTGATCTGGCCCGTGTTCGTGCTGGATGGACAGGACCGGTCAGAGCCCGTGCCGTCCATGCCCGGCGTGGAGCGTTTGAGCATCGATCGGCTACTGCCCCAGGCGGAGCAGTGTCTGGAGCTTGGCATTCCGGCTCTGGCCCTGTTTCCGGTAACACCCACGGAGGCAAAAAGTGAGGATGCGGCCGAGGCCTGGAATGCGGACGGCCTGGCGCAGCGTGCCGTGCGTGCACTGAAAGCACGGTTTCCAGAACTGGGCGTGATCACCGACGTGGCCCTGGATCCCTTTACCAGCCATGGTCAGGACGGCTTACTCGATGACCGGGGCTATGTGACCAACGACCGCACGGTGACAGCACTGGTGCGCCAGGCCCTGTCCCACGCGGAAGCCGGGGCGGACGTGGTGGCTCCCTCCGACATGATGGACGGTCGCATCGGCGCCATCCGGGACGCGCTGGAGGATGCTGGCGCGGTCAATACACGGATTCTGGCCTACTCGGCCAAATATGCCTCGAGCTTCTACGGCCCTTTTCGGGACGCGGTAGGCTCGGCGGGTAACCTGGCCGGCGGCAACAAATACAGCTACCAGATGGACCCCGCGAATACAGATGAAGCGATCCACGAGGTGGCATTGGATCTAGAAGAAGGCGCGGACATGGTGATGGTGAAACCGGGCATGCCCTACCTGGATATTGTCAGCCGGGTGAAAGCCGAATTCGGTGTGCCGACACTGGTGTATCAGGTCTCAGGCGAATACGCCATGTTGTGTGCGGCCGGCGCTCAGGGCTGGCTGGACGAGGAGGCGGTCATGCTGGAATCGCTCCTGGCCATCAAACGCGCTGGCGCGGATGCCATTTTGAGCTACTTCGCTCCGCGCGCGGCGCGCTGGCTGCGCGAGCACGGATGAGCGCCGATTCGCTGCGCCTGGCGGTCTTCGGACAGCCCATCGCCCATTCCCTGTCACCCCTGATTCATGCCCTGTTTGGTGCGCAAACGGGGCTGGACGTTGATTACCGCGCCCATGAGACCGGGCCCGGCACCTTGCGCGCGGCGCTGGCGCATTTTCATCAGGAAGGCGGCACAGGTTGCAACGTTACCCTGCCGCTGAAGGCAGAAGCAGCCCAGCTGGCACAGACCACTAGCGAACGGGTACAGCTGGCCGGTGCCGCCAATACGCTGCTCTGGCGGGACCGTGGCTGGCACGCGGATAACACGGACGGACTGGGACTGGTCGCTGATCTGCAACGCCTGGGGCTGAACCCGGCCGGCCAGCGGATCGCCTTGATCGGAGCGGGCGGCGCGGCCGCCGGCGTGCTGGGTGCGCTGCTGGCCACCGGACCTGCAGAACTCACCATTTACAACCGCACGCTGGCCAGCGCCGAGGCACTGCGGGAGCGCCATGGCGCCCCTGCCGGGCTCAGGGCGGCCGCCCTGCAGCATTTACCAACCGCTGATGGCATTGATCTGCTGATCAACGCCACCTCCCAGGGACACCGGGGAGACCTACCCCCGCTGCCGGAGCAGCTGACCACGGATAGCGCGGTCTACGATCTCAACTACGGGCCTGCGGCCGCAGGACTGTTGTCCTGGTGCCAGCAGCATGCCGTACCGGCCCATGACGGCCTGGGCATGTTGGTGGCCCAGGCAGCGGAGAGTTTTTATCGCTGGACCGGCGTGCGACCCGAGTTTCAGCCGGTGCTGGAGCGGTTACAGGCGCAAAGGGGCGACTAGTCAGGGCCTTCGCGGATCCCGGGTCAACTCGCCTTCCGCGTCCAGTTCCGGATAGGGTAGACCCCGCTCACGACAGTAGCGGGCAACCACCGGATGCAACCACTCAAAGCGCATGCGCGCGTGGCGCTCCGGGTCCATACGGCTGTGCGCGTAGGCACCAGCCGCCCGCCGCTGCGCGAGCGCTTCATAGAGCACCACGGCGGTCGCAACGGACACATTCAGGGACTGGCTCATGCCCATCATGGGCACCACGATTTCCTCATCGGCCCAACGCAAACCTTCATCACTCACGCCAAAGGCCTCGGTGCCAATCAACAGGGCCGTCGGGCGGGTGTAGTCCACCTCGCGATAATCGCAGGCCGTGTCGGAAAGGTGTGCGGCTACCACGCGAAAACCCTGGGCACGCAAGGTGTCGCAGGCACTGCGCGTGGATTCATGGGTAACCAGTTCCACCCATTTTTCCGCACCCTGGGAGGTATGCCAGTGACGTCGCGGATTGTCCTCGCCCGGCACCACGTGCAGTTCCGTGATTCCCACCGCATCGCAGGTGCGCACCACGGCAGACAGGTTGCGTGGCTTGTGGAGGTTCTCGGCCAGTACGGTCAAATCTGGCTGGCGCCGGTTCAAGACCTGATCCAGCCGCTGACGACGCTCCGGCGTCACGCCGTATCCACTGCAGCCGGTGCCAACGCCTGACGGACCGTGGCTGGCAACGTGCAGACGGCCTGCAGTAGCAGCAGCGCCGGCAGGGCAAGCACCAGGGATTTGAGCAGGAACACGGCGGGCAGCCCCCCCGCTTGTCGCGAGCCTTCCAGCAGGCGCCAGGAAGCCGCCACATAGTCCCAGCCGATCCAGAGCATGAAGCCGCAGACCGGCAGCAGAAACAGCAGCGTGCCCAGCGCGTTAATACGGGCCTGATGGCGGGCGGACCGGTCACGATAAAGGATATCGACCCGCACATGGCCGTCGTCCTGCCAGCACCAGGCCGCGCCGAGCATAAATACCGCCGCGTGCAGATAGCTCACGGACTCCTGCAGCCAGATCCACCCCAGATTAAAGCCGTAGCGCAGAATCACGATGGTGAAGGTAACCAGCACCATGGCCAGTATGAGCCAGGAAGCCCCCTGCCCCACCCGTCGCACCAGCGCTTCTGCCCAGTGCCGCAGAGGGGCTACCACTCCTTGATCTTCCAGTAGACCGGTTTCACGGGGTAGGCGGCGCGGTCACGTTCCGACAGCTCCAGTTGGCCATCGCCATCATCATCCATGTAGTAATAGGGCAGACCTTTTTTCGGCACCACACGCACCATGTAAACACGGCCTTCAAGGCTGTATTCCTCGATAATGTTGTCCTCATCATCGCGGCGGATTTCCACCGTCGGCTCAAGCCGGGAGCGCTCATCTTCCACCTTCGGCGGAATGGGCACATCGGGCTCGCCATTGGCGCTGCGGGCGTCTGCGTCTATGGGAGGAATGGGCGGTGGCGCGGCCGGATCTTTTTGCTGCGCCGTAGCGGGCACGGTCGCCATCAGCAGACCAAGAATCAGGTATTTGGGCATGGTCAGGTTCCGCCTCATTGCAAACGCAGGACATTCCGGGCTCAAAGGGGCGACCCGCACACGGGCCGCTGTCCCCGAAGGCCATGTTTCAGTATTCTCAGCATAACAGACCCGCCGCCAATTTCCCGTTGCCCACATGACCGACAAGACGCAAACCCTGACGCTGGTAGATGGCTCCTCCTACCTCTACCGCGCCTTCCATGCCCTGCCCAATCTGACCAATTCTGCCGGCGAGCCTACCGGCGCCCTGCTGGGGGTCGCCAACATGCTGCGGCGTCTTATGAAGGAAGCGGGCGATGGCTTGATCGGCGTGGTCTTCGACGCCAAGGGGCCGACCTTTCGCAATCAGCTGTTCGCTGAGTACAAGGCCAACCGCCCGCCCATGCCGGCAGAGCTGCGCAGCCAGGTCGACGCCATCTTTGAGCTGGTCGGGCTTATGGGGCTGCCCCT
>JABSSV010000171.1 GCA_013213875.1 Lysobacterales bacterium | reverse complement strand
GGCCTCGCCAAGCAACTGGTCCAGACGCCGGTCCAAACGCATGAAACTGGGCAGATCTTCGCTTAAACCGTCCAGGTGTATGGCCAGCGCCGCTAATGCGCGACGCTGATCGTGGCTGGCACGCTCAGCGGCCTTGACCACCAGCAGGCGCTCCAGCACTCGCCGGACTTCGACAATCTGCGCCAACTCCGAGCGCTTGACGGCGGTCACCATCAGGCCTTTGCGCGGCAAGATCCTTAACAGCCCCTGACTGGCCAGCCGCTGCACGGCCTCGCGCACCGGCGTGCGTCCAAAGCCCAACGTTTCAATCAAGTGCTTTTCCTGCAAGGGTTCACCGGGTGCCAATGCCAGCGTGACCAACTGCGTCTCTAGCGCTTCATAGGCTTGCTCGGCCAGGCTTTTGCGGCTCCGCACCATGACCTGCTAGCAGTCCGGGCGGCTGGCCAGCGCCGCCGCGACGATCTGCTCAACCCGTTCCCGTTCTCTACCCGTTAGTGCCAGACGAGGGGCGCGCACGCGCTCGCTCCCCACGCCCACCAGTTCCTCAACCAGCTTGATCTGCTGTATGAACTTTGGCCCGATATCCAGTTCCAGCAGAGGCAAAAACCAGTCGTAAAGAACTCTGGCCTCCTCCCAACGCTGCTCGGTCATGAGCGTGTAAAGGCGCATGGTTTCCCGCGGGAAGGCCACCACCAGGCCCGCAACCCAGCCGACGGCACCGACGGCAAAACACTCCAGGGCGAGATCATCCACGCCACAGAACAGGGCGTAGCGATCGCCCGTCAGGCGCCGAATGGCAGACATGCGCCGCGTGTTGGCAGAAGACTCCTTGATGGCCACAAAGCGGGGTTCCGAGGCGAGTTCCGCGAAGTCCTCCGGCAGCAGATCCGTGCCATAAGCCACCGGATTGTTGTAGAGCATGATGGGGCGCTGGGTGCCCGCTGCCACCGCTCGTAGATAGCCCAGGGTTTCGGGCTTGTCCGAGGGGTAGCGCATGGGCGGCAGCACCATATAACCGTCAACGCCCAACTCATCGCCCGCGGATGTCAGCGCCAGCGCATCGCGCGTGGCGCTTTCTGCGATACAGGCCACCAGCGGCACCCGCCGGTTGATACGCTGGCCGTAAAAACGGATCAGATCCTGTTTTTCCGCCGCTGACAGCGTGGAGTTCTCACCCAGCGAGCCGAGAATGATGATGCCATGCACCCCCGCCGCCAGTTGAAACTCCAGATGGTCTGCCATGGCGGCAAAATCCAGCGCGCCGGTAGCATTAAATTTGGTGGTAAGAGCGGGAAACACCCCGCGCCAGTCGCTTGCTTTCATCGCCCATCCCGATTCTGATATATCTGTAATATATCAGAAGCACAACGGGACCGGTAGGTGCCATTGCAGCCACTCGCCAGGGCGAGCGCAAGCGGGTCAAAGGGGCCGTAATTCCCTCAACCCGCCGGCCTCACTCCAGCCGTGGCGGCAAGTTTTAATGCTTGCTGACGTTGATCGCACCATTGACCGTATTGATATTGAGGTTCGCGCTGCCGTCACCGATAACACCGGAAAGACTGCGCCCGACCAGACCTTTATCCGCACGCAATCCAAAATCACTGAAACCGATGCCGCCGTTGACCGTATTTGCATCAACACGGGCGCCGCTATCGGCCGGCAGATCGAGCCTGATACCCCCGTTCACGGATTCCAAATCCACATCCTGACTGGCGCCGAGCGCGTCCATGCTGGCCCGAATAGCACCATTGACGGTGGCCAATTCAAGATCGCCCGACGCGCCTTCCAGGCTGATGGCACCATTGACGGTAGACGCTTCAATATTGCCGCGAACACCAATGATCTCGATTTCCCCGTTAACGGACACGATGTCGCGCAATTCAACGCCCTGGGGAACGCTCAAACTGTATTCCACGCTGGCACCGTCCGCATCGCCACTGAAAAAGGACTTCAGCATGCCTTTCGACTTGGGTAAGCGCGTTTCGATATCCAGTTTGCCCGCGCTCTCGTCGATTTCGATTTCAATCTCATCCAGCGCTTCCTGACTACCGGCCTTCTTTAGCACCAGCATTTCCACCGCTTGGCCGTCACTGCCCTCGATCAGCACATTGCCGTTAACGTTGCTCAGGCTAATGCGCGCACCGTCACGTAAGGTGAAGCTCATGCGCTCTTCAGCGGTGACGTCGGCGTAAGCAAACGGCGACAGCATCAAGCCGCCGGCCAGCGCCGCCAGAGCGTAGAAAGGGGTTCTGTTTGCGCGGCTCGGAAGCGCGATATTCTGGTTCATACTGGCCAAACTCCTGCAATACCTTGGGAACAACAGCGCCAACTGGCGCCCAGCTTCTTTAGCATGCTGCAAAACTTTTACCTAATCTACACGTGCCATCGGTCACGGTTTGCACCTGCAAGCTCAGCAGACCGTTGCCGCATTCACTGCTCATGGCGTCCCTCGGCGCTGAAAGAACCGTGCCAGCCGCACAGGGTCCCCGTCTCTGCCTGCCGGCACCCGGCGGCACCCCGGTCAAAAAAGCTTGCAACACGGTATATTGCGGCCTATCATCGCCGTCCTATTGTACTAGTACGTTAATACGCGATAACGGCATGAAACAACACAAAGACGAACAGCAGGCGGCTCTGAAGGCTCAGGCTCAAGCGCTTTATCAGGCCTTCCTCACGCTGGAATCGGAGGATGAGGTGCGCCAATTCCTGCTGGATCTGTGCACGCCATCGGAACACGAAGCGATTGTGGACCGCTGGTGGACAGCCTCCCTGCTTAACGAGGGCCGTAGCTATCGCGACATCAGCGAGATCACCGGCGTCAGCGTGACCACCATTGGTCGCGTGGCGCGCTTTCTTAACATGGGCGAAGGCGGCTACCGGCTTGCACTGCGCCGCGAAAGGACCAAAGAATCATGAGCCGCATCCGCGTTGCCATTCAGAAATCGGGACGTTTGTCCGACAAATCCCTCAGCCTGCTGCAGCGCTGTGGCCTCGAATTTGCGCGCAGCAAGGACAAGCTGTTCTGGTACGGCCAGGACTTTCCCGTGGACCTGCTGCTGGTTAGAGATGACGACATTCCACGCATGCTGCTCGACGGCGTCTGCGAACTCGGGATTGTGGGTCAGAACATCGCCGAGGAGGTCATGCTGGAGCGTAACGGCGGCAGCGGACTGCAGGAGCTGCGCAAGCTGCGGTTCGGAGGCTGTCGTCTGTCCCTGGCCGTTCCAGAAGATTCGTCCGCAAGCAGCGCGGCAGACCTGAACGGCGCCCGCATTGCCACCTCCTATCCGGCCCTGACCACGCACCTGCTTAGCGAGCAGGGCGTCAGTGCAAAGATTGTTGAGCTGGCCGGCTCCGTTGAAATCGCACCGGGCCTGGGTACCGCGGACGCCATCGCCGATCTGGTTTCCACCGGCACCACGCTGCGTGCCAATCACCTGCGCGAGCTGGAAGTGATTTACCGCAGCACCGCTGCCCTGTACACCGGCGGGCAGCTGAGCGCGGACAAGCAGGCGCTGCTGGACCGCCTGTTGCTGCGCCTGGACGGCGTGCTGCATGCCGAGGCGAGCAAGTACGTGATGCTGCACGCGCCGCGTGAGGCGGTGCAAACCATCACCGAACTGCTGCCGGGTGCGGAAGAACCCACGCTCCTGACGCTGGACGGCAATCAGGAGAAAGTGGCGCTGCATGCCGTGTGTCGCGAAACGCTTTTCTGGGAGCACCTGGAGGCGCTGAAAGCCGCAGGCGCATCCGCCATTCTGGTGATGCCCGTTGAAAAAATGTTGGCCTGAATCATGAACGAGAACACACCAGGAACACCAAAGATCGCACGCTGGGCCGAACTGGACCCGACGACCCGCAAACAGACCATTGCGCGCCCAGCACAGGACCGGGGCGCACTGGAGGAAGCGGTCACAGAGATCATTAGCACGGTGCGTGCGGAGGGCGATGATGCCCTGCGCCGCTTTGCGCAGCGGTTCGATCAGGTGGAACTGGATGCGCTGCAGGTGGCACCGGAAGAGCTGGATCGGGCAGCCAGCCAGGTCGATCCGGAGCTCATGCGCGCCATTGAATCGGCCGCGGCCCGCATCCGCGCCTTTCACACGGCGGGGGCCCCGCGGGGCTTTCAGGAACAGACCGCAGCGGGTTTGCAATGCGAAGCCCGCTATCTACCCATCAATCCGGTTGGCTTGTACGTACCCGGTGGCTCTGCACCGCTGATTTCTACCGCATTGATGCTGTCCATTCCGGCCGCCATTGCCGGCTGTCGGGACGTGGTCATGTGCACACCGCCAGGACCGGGTGGCGCCATCGATCCGGCGCTGCTCGCAGCAGCCCGTCTGGGCGGCGTCAGCCGTGTGATTCGCGCCGGCGGTGCGCAGGCCGTAGCCGGCATGGCTTTCGGCACCGATTCCATGCCCGCTTGCGCCAAGATTTATGGTCCGGGCAACGCCTGGGTGACGGAAGCGAAGCGCCAGGTTGCTGCTATGCCGGGCGGCGCCGCGCAGGACATGCCCGCCGGACCCTCGGAGGTACTGGTGATCGCCGACGGCGCCGCTGATCCCGCGGCCGTGGCCTGGGACCTCCTGTCCCAGGCAGAGCACGGGCCCGACTCGCAGGCCGTACTGGTCAGCGATGACCGGGCGCTGCTGACCGCAGCGGCCCTGGCGGTGCCGGAACTGGCGGCCACGCTGCCACGAGCAGAAATTCTGGCCGCCGCGTTGGATAACCTCGTGCTGGTGGAAGTGGACAATCTGGAGCAGGCCGTGGCCGTCTCCAACGACTACGCGCCGGAACATCTGATCATCAATACGGAGCAAGCCGAGCGACTGCTGGACCTGGTAGAGGCCGCAGGCTCCGTCTTCCTTGGGCGCTGGACGCCGGAATCACTGGGTGACTACAGCTCAGGCACTAACCACGTGCTGCCCACCTATGGCTATGCGCGCGCCTACAGCGGCCTTTCCGTGCAATCCTTTCTACGCCGTATGACGGTGCAATGCGCGACCCCGGAAGGCCTGCGCAGCGCGGGCCAGGACGCCATGGCCATCGCCGCGGCAGAAGGCCTTGACGCGCACCGCATGGCCGTCGCCTGGCGCCTGCAGCAGCTGGACCGACAACCGTGAGCGCTAGCCAACTGGTGCAGCGCCTCGCGCGGCCCGAGGTGCTGGCCATGGCGCCCTACGTGTCGGCCCGCAGTGGCGCTGGCGCCGACGGTGTCTTGCTGAATGCCAACGAAGCACCGCATGCGCTGGTGGACGACCCAAGCTGGCAGACGCTGGAGCTGCACCGCTATCCGGCGCCACAGCCGGAAGCCCTGCGCCAGCGCCTGGCGACGGTCTATGCAGTGGCACCGGAGCAGGTGCTGATCACCCGTGGCTCGGACGAAGGTATCGATTTGCTCCTGCGCGTGTTCTGCCGATCCGGCGTAGACCGCATTCTGGAGACGCCGCCCTGCTTTGGCATGTATCGCATCGCGGCCAAGATCCAGGGCGCCGGTGTGGTCCAGGTCCCGCGCGATCCGGTCACGCTAGACGTGCGCCCGGAGGCCATGCTCGAACAACTAACGCAGGACGATACGATTCGTCTGGTGTTTTTGACCAGCCCCTCCAACCCCACCGGCGATCTGCTTCCGGACGGGCTGCTGGACGCTTTGCTGGCGGCCAGTAAGGATCGCGCACTGGTGATCATGGACGAGGCCTATATCGAATTTTGCGCCCACAAGAGCGCCAGCCAACTGCTCAGCGAGCATCCGCAACTGGTGGTGCTGCGCACCCTCTCCAAAGCCTGGGGCGCTGCCGGCCTGCGCTGTGGTGCCGTACTGGCTGACCCCGCTGTGCTGGATCTCCTCGGCCGGGTCATGGCGCCCTACCCGCTGACCGCGCCGGCCATTGCCGCCGCCCTGGCCTGCACCGCACCTGCGGCGCTTGCGGCGCAAAAGGACATGCTCGGCAAACTGCGGCGGCAGAAAGAAGCCCTGGTGGCTCGGCTGCTGGCCTGCGGCTGGGTTCGCGACCTTTGGCCAGGCGAGGCCAATTTCGTACTGATCCGCGTTGAGGACGGCCCTGGACTGGTCGCCCACTGCGCGCGCGCCGGCGTACGGGTCCGTGACTTTAACGGCCAGCCGCTGTTGGATAACTGCGTCCGCATAAGCATAGGCAGCAGTGATGATATGACCGCCTTAAACACGGCATTGGACAGCTATGGAGCGCCAGCATGAGCAACAAGCGACGCATTCTCTTCCTGGATCGGGACGGCACGCTGATTATTGAGCCGGAAGATTTCCAGATTGACAGCCTGGCCAAGCTGGAACTGCTGGACGGCGTCATTCCTGCCCTGCTGCGCCTGCGGGACGCCGGCTATGAGTTCGTGCTCGTGTCCAATCAGGACGGCCTGGGAACGGACAGCTACCCGCAGCAGGACTTTGAGATTCCCCACGCCAAGATGCTGTCCCTGCTGCGCTCCCAGGGCATTGAATTCGCCGCCGAACACATCGACCCGCATTTCGAGTCCGATGGGTCGCCGGATCGAAAACCGGGCATCGGCATGGTGCTGCCCTATCTGAAATCAGGAAAACTGAACCTGGAAGACAGCTGGGTCATCGGCGACCGGGAGACGGATCTGCAGCTGGCCAGGAACATGGGCATCGGCGGACTGCGTTGCGGCCCTGAAGGTATGAGCTGGGACGCCATTGCCCATGAACTGGTCCGTCGACCCCGCCGCGCCAGCGTGACCCGCAAGACCAACGAGACGGCGATTGATGTAGCGCTGGATCTGGACGGCACCGGCACAGAGATCAGCACCGGCATCGGATTCTTTGATCACATGCTGGATCAGCTGGCCAGCCACGGCGGCTTTCGCCTGCAGCTCCGCTGCGACGGCGATCTGGAAATCGATGAGCATCATACGGTGGAGGACTGCGCACTGGCGCTGGGGCAAGCCATGGATCAGGCTCTGGGTGATCGTCGTGGCATCGGCCGCTATGGCTTTGTGCTGCCTATGGATGAATCCCTGGCCACCGTTGCGGTAGACCTCTCCGGCCGGCCTGCTTTTGAATTCAGCGCCGATTTCCAGCGCCCGCAGGTCGGGGAGCTTTCGACCGAAATGGTGCGCCACTTTTTTGCTTCCCTGAGCCAGTCGCTGCGCTGCGCGCTGCATCTGCAGGTTACCGGAGAAAACACGCATCACATGATTGAAGCACTGTTCAAGGGCACCGGACGGGCCCTGCGACCGGCCCTGGCACGCACGGGTAACGAGCTGCCCAGCACCAAGGGCACCTTGTGAGCACAGCAATATGAAACTGGCCATCATCGACAGCGGCGGTGCCAACATCGCCTCCGTGCAGCATGCGCTGCAGCGCCTGGGAGCGGCGGCAACATTCACTGCGGACCGGCAAGTGATCGCCAGCGCGGACCGGGTTATTCTGCCCGGCGTCGGCGCCGCTGGCGCTGCCATGGACCACCTGCAGCAGCAGTCCCTGGTCTCCTGTATTCGCGGCCTGCAGCAGCCGGTACTGGGCATCTGTCTGGGCATGCAATTGCTGTTTGAGTCCTCGGCCGAAAATGATGTGGACTGCCTGGGCATTATTCCGGGCCGCTTACAGCACTTCACCCCAGCGCCGGGCCTGCGCGTGCCACATATGGGCTGGAACCACACCCATCAGGAACAGGCAGATCCGCTGATGAAGGGCCTGGAGCAGGACGCGTGGTTTTATTTCGTCCACAGTTATTTTGCGCCCCTGGGCCCGCACACGCTGGCCAGCGCAAATCATGGCGAGCTGTTTAGCGCCGTGGTGCGCAAGGACAATTTCTGGGGCGCCCAATTCCACCCGGAGCGTTCGGCCCGGGCCGGCGCCCGGCTACTCGAAAACTTTCTGGAGCTTTCATGACCACCACCTGCCAGCTCATACCCGCCATTGACCTGCTGGATGGTCGCTGTGTGCGCCTGTTCAAGGGCGATTTCCAACAGGTTACGCACTATGACGCGCTGCCTGCCGAACTGGCCGCCCGCTACGCGGCAGACGGCGCCGAATGGCTTCATGTGGTTGATCTTGCCGCCTCACGCGATGGCAGCGCGGCGGATCAAGCGCCTCTCTTCGAGCTCTTGAAGGCCGCACCGCAGCGCGTACAAACCGGCGGTGGTGTGCGCAACAGCGAGGATCTGAACCAGCGCCTGGTCAGCGGTGCCGACCGGGTAGTGGTAGGTAGCCTGAGCGCCCGGGAACCGGCGCGTTTTGCGCGCTGGCTGCAACGTTTCGGGCCCGACCGGCTGGTCGCCGCGCTGGATGTGCAGCTGGATGCGGATGGCCTGCCCTGGCCGCGCGTTTACGGCTGGACCGAACGCGCCGAACAGGACCTGTGGACGCTGTTGGATACGCTGGTTGCAGGCGGTTTGCGACATGCGCTGATCACGGATATCGGCCGCGATGGTGCCATGAGCGGCCCCAATCTGGCGCTCTACGGCGAGGTTCTGACGCGCTATCCCCAATTGCAGCTGCAGGCCTCCGGCGGCGTGAGCCGATTGCAGGATCTGACCGAGGTAGGCGCCTCCGGCGCCGCTGGCGTTATCGTTGGCAAAGCACTGCTGGATGGCGTCTTTTCCGTACCCGCTGCGCTGGAAGCTCTGGCATGAACGGCACCGGCACCAGCGGCGTTGCACGGCGCATCATTCCCTGTCTGGATGTTCGCGACGGCCAGGTGGTTAAAGGCGTGCAGTTTCGCAATCATCGCGTCATGGGTGAGATCGTGGAGCTGGCCCAGCGCTACAGCGAGGCAGGCGCCGACGAACTGGTGTTCTATGACATAACCGCCAGCCCTGAGGGCCGCGCGGTCGATCATTCCTGGGTGGCCCGCGTGGCCGAGGTGATTGATATCCCTTTCTGCGTCGCCGGTGGCATCCGCAGCGTGCCGGAAGCCCGTCGTATTCTGCAAAGCGGCGCTGACAAGATTTCCGTGAACACGCCGGCGGTACGGGACCCGGACCTGGTGAACCGACTGGCCGACGCATTCGGAGCCCAGTGCGTGGTGGTGGGCATTGACTCCATCGTCAGCGACGGCGTCTGGAGCACGCGCCAGATGACCGGAGATCCGGACGCCATGAGCGCGACCGGGCGCGAGACCCTGGCCTGGATCGAAGAGGTCCAGACGCGCGGTGCCGGCGAAATTGTCCTGAACTGCATGAGCAGTGATGGCACGCGGGATGGCTATGATCTGGAACAGTTACAGGCCGCACGCCGGGTCAGCGAAGTGCCGCTGATTGCTTCCGGCGGCGCCGGAACAGCCCAACATTTTCAAGACGTTTTTGAACAGGCTGACGTGGACGGGGCCCTGGCAGCGACGGTATTTCATTCCGGCGCCCTGCCCATTGACAGGCTAAAAGAATCGCTGGCTGCGGCTGGCATCGGAGTTCGACCATGCTAGAGCAAACACCCGATTGGGAAAAGATGGATGGCCTGGTACCCGCCGTGGTGCAAGACGCGCTTGATGGCCGGGTCCTGATGGTGGGCTACATGAACGAGGCGGCTTTGGCGCACACGCAGCGCAGCGGCCAGGTCACCTTCTGGAGCCGGAGCCAACAGAAGCTTTGGACCAAAGGTGAAACCTCCGGCAACACGCTGGCACTGGTGAGCATTAACCTGGACTGTGACCGGGACTGCCTTATGGTGCTGGCACGGCCAGCCGGCCCTACCTGTCACCTGGGTTCAGACACCTGCTTTGACGGGGACAGCAAGGAGCCACGACCCCAGCTGGCTTTTCTTGCCGAGTTGGAGCGATTGATCACGCGCCGTGAGGAAGAGCGCCCGGTCGGCAGCTACACCACCACCTTGTTTGAGGCCGGGACCAAGCGCATTGCACAGAAGGTGGGGGAAGAAGGCGTTGAAACGGCACTGGCCGCGACCGCCGGTGATGACGACGAGCTGTTGAACGAATCCGCTGACCTGCTCTACCACCTGCTGGTCCTGCTACGCAGCCGCTCCCTGGACCTGGAGCAGGTACTGCGTACCCTGCAGGCGCGCCACGGCTAGCGCGGGGTCTTGAGATAGAGGGCGATGGCCTGCCGGTCCCTGGCCGGCAGACGGGCCAAGTTCTCCTGCACCGCTACCATGCTGCCGCCCACCACATCAAAATCCGGGTCCACGCCCGCCTCGAAATAATAGCTCAGGTCGTCCACGCTCCAGTCAGCCAGCTGCTCCGCACTGATGCCCGGGACGCGTCCCTTGCCATCGGCTGCCGGCGCCCCCTGGAGCGGACGTGCCGGATCCTCAGCCAGCAACCAGGTGCGCGGCGTATGACAGGCACCACAATGCCCCGGACCTTCCACCAGATAGCGACCACGCAGCAGTAAATCCTGCGGTTCCGCACCGGGCAGTTCTGCCAGCGCCGGCTCGGCGCCCAAAAACAGCCGCTTCCAGAGACCGATCCCGCGATGCAGCTGCCAGGGAAAGTCCAGCTCGTGTTCAGGAACCACCTGCGCACTCGGCGGCAGCTGGTCCAGATAGGCCTTCAGATCGAGCAGATCCGGCAGCGTCATCTGCTGATAGGACGTGTAGGGGAAAGCGGGATAATAGTGCCGGCCATCTGGCGATAGCCCGCGATGCATGGCGTTAACAAAATCCAGCGCAGACCAGGCACCAATGCCAGCCGTCTCATGGGGCGAGATATTGGGCACGTGAAAACGGCCTGCGGGGGTTGTCATTACCAGACCGCCGGACAGCAGCAGCCCGCGTGCACGCTCACCATCCGGCTGCCCGTGGCAGGATCCACAACCCGCCGCATGGAACAGTACTTCGCCATTGGCGAGATCCGGCTTATGCTCCGGCAGTGCGCTGGCAGGCAGCGGCTGTGGGCGACTTAAAAACCACAGCGCGCCGAGCCCCAGCAACAAACCCAGCAAACCCCAGCGCAGCAATTGATTCACCGGGGGCTTCAGTCCTTGTCGATGCGATAACCGTCGTGGCAGGCCCTGCAGGTGCCGAGCACGGAACGTAAAACGGGCTGGAAGGCCTCCGCCGTCTGCGGATCCGCCTGCTGCGCCGCCGCCACGGCTTCAGAAAAATCGGTGAGGGCCTGGTCAAAACCAGCGCGATCGCTCCAGATCGTCGCCTTGGCCTCCGTATCACCACCGCTCTGGGTCCCATCCGGATAGAGATCCCGGGATTCATCGGCCGTATGCGCAAACACTGCGAGGCTGGTCTGCACCGTGTCGCGGTCGAAATCCAGCTGTCCACGGCTCATACCGATGAGAGGCTTCAGAGCCTCACGGGTCTCGGACATAAGCCGCTGGCGCTCGGCGATGGGATCATGATCTTCCGCTGGGCCAGCAAGCGGCATAAACAGTAGCAGGCCAGCAAGAAGCATGGCGCTGAGGGAATTGCGTTGTGGCTGTCTGGCTGAACGCATAGCGACTCCGGATCGGTAAAAACGCAACGCTAGCGCATTTGCGCTTGCAGCGGAAGCGTTAGCGTGGCTGGCGGTAATCCATTGGCCGCTGGCCGCAGCTGTAGCAGGACCAGCGCCAGCGCGCTATGGTCGGGCCGTGAGCCAGTGGAAACACAAACCATGAACGCCAGCCCATTATCGACCATTGAGGACGCCAGACCCGGAGACCTGCCGGCGGTTCTGTCCATACTCAACCATTACATCAGCAACGATCACTGTACCTTTGACACGGAACCCTGGTCCGTCGCGCAGAAACAGGCCTGGTTTGATGCATTTCAGGCCGATAATCCTTATCGCCTGCTGGTGGCCCGAGCGGACGGCCAGCTGCTCGGCTACGCACACAGCGGTGCCTGGCGACCCAAAAAAGCCTATCAGGTAACCGCAGAGACCACCGTTTACCTGCATCCGGATGCGGCCGGACAGGGCTTGGGAGCACGGCTGCTGCGAGAACTATTGGCCACGCTGGCGGCGGCCGGCGTGGAGCGGGCCGTAGCTGGTGTGGCGCAGCCAAATCCGGCCTCGGACCGGCTGCACGCAGCGCTGGGCTTTACTCGGGTAGGTACTTTCGAGCGTGTGGGACGTAAATTTGGACGTCACTGGGACGTCACCTGGTGGCAAAGGGACACGCGCGCCTAGCTTCGCCTCGTCGCTTTCCATACGCCAGCGTATTGACGATTGAAAGCGCCTCTATTAACATCGCCGTTCGTCGAAATACCCTATGCAAGAAACCGCTATGAGTAAACGTAAAGATCAACAGATTGCCGAGGCTTTCCGCGCCCTCGGTCACCCGGTGCGACTGCAGATCGTGCGCATTCTGCAGGATGAAGGCGCCTGCTTTGCCGGTGAAATTACGCGCCGCCTGCCAGTGGTTGCCTCCACCGCCTCCCAGCACTTTAAAATCCTGCGCGAGGCTGGGCTGATCAACGACGCCGTTGATGGACCGCACCGCTATTATTCCGTGGACAAGCAGGCGCTGCGCGAACTCAAGCGCTGGGTCAGCAAGCTCTAGCCAGCGTGCTGCGCTGTAATCACTGCAGCGCGTTACCGCAGCCTCGCAAGCGTCGGTCACCCAGCTGCACCGTGACGCGGCTCTGGTAGGAGATATCTGCCATGGTATCGGCGCAGGGTCCCGGTGTGACCAGAATACTCAACGTTTCACCATCAACGCGGGCTTCATAGCGACGCCCTGGGCCGGGCAAGAGCGCCTCCGGCCCGCTGATGCTGAAGCGCAGCTGACGTTCGCCGTAGTCCGTCTCCAGCACGCTTTCACCCGGCTGGAACAGTTCCAGAGACCAACCCGGCTCATTACCTACGGCCCGCAACAGCGCGCCGCGTAGCCGGGCATTCTCCCAGGCTGAGTGATAGCGATTGATACGGCAGTTGGCGCTACCGAGAACGGTCTCCAACAGTGCCTCGTCACCCCGGTTCCAAAACACCAGTTCCTCGTTCTCATAGCGCGCACCGGACGCTGCCGGCACGGCGACCAGCTCAGCTGGTCCGCTACTCAGATACAGCTTGATGCCTGCATCCGTGCGACTGGTCACCAGATAAGAGCCATCATCACAATCCCAGGCCCAGTGGTCCTGCAGGGGTGCCGTCGCAACCGGGGCGGCTTCTGGCACCGATGGCCCTGGCGGCGCCTCCAGGGCCGGGAACAGCGCCTGGGGGCTGGGCTCTTGCAACATTTGCTGTCGCACCAGCGGAATCGGCGGCCCCCCATAGCTCAAAAACTCATCGTGAAAATCGCGCCAGGCGGCACGCCCACCGCGCGTGGCTGTCCAGTCATCGCGCAGCCGCTGGATCAACAGTTTGCCCATGGTGTAGTTGAGGTAGGCCGGATCCCAGGTGCCGCGCGCGGCCTGCTGCATGGCCATACCCTCACCCTGATAGGCTTCCTGCTGGAAGAAACGCTGCGCCTGAGCAACGCTCCAGCCCTGCGTATGCAGGCCCAGGCTGGCGACAAACCGGGCATTACGCAGCAGCGCGTTGCTCAATTGGCCGATGCGAGTTTCCGCATCGGCATCCCGGAGCCCCGCCTCCAGCATCATGGCTTCCGTGTAATGGGCCCAGCCCTCAGCGAAGGCATAGCTGACCATGGCGCGACCGTATTGCCAGCCCGCTCGATTGGCATGCATAAAGTTCAAAAAATGCCCGGGCCAAACCTCGTGGATGGAGGTGAACAGCAAGTCGGACTCGCCGGGAATAAATCCGGCCTGCACCGCTTCTGGCCAGGCCGGATTGGGCGGTGCAATGTAGTAGGTACTGGGTTGGCCTGATTCCCAGGGCCCCGGAATCGCGATGTAGGCAAAGTTGGAGCGTGCATAGGGCGGCGCCTCGGCCACCCGGGCGACTTCTTCACCGGGCACACTAACGAGGTCCTGAGCGCGCATGAAATCGTAAATCTCTTGCAGCTGGGCCTGCGCGGCCGCTACGGAACCGCCCGCTGGTTTGCGC
>JABSSV010000170.1 GCA_013213875.1 Lysobacterales bacterium | reverse complement strand
TCTTCCAGTGCCGGATACAGCACTTCCTCAACCACCGGGGACAAGCGGTGTATTTCGTCAACAAACAAAATATCGCCAGCCTGGAGATTGGTCAGCAAGGCCGCCAGATCGCCGGCACGCTCCAGCACTGGGCCGGAAGTCTGCCTGAGACTCACACCCATCTCGTGCGCAATCACATGCGCCAGCGTGGTTTTTCCCAGCCCCGGGGGACCAAAGATCAATACGTGATCCAGCGCGTCACTGCGCCGTCGGGCCGCTTCCAGATAAATCTCGAGTTTTTCCCGCATGGCCGCCTGGCCGACATATTCAGACAGACTGCCCGGGCGCAGACTGGCCTCGAGCTGCTGTTCATCGGCGGCGGAATCGGGTGCCAGTACGCGGTCGTCCAGTTCGCTCATGACCCGACCTGCTGCAGGGCTTTGCGGATCAGGGCTTCTGCGTCCAGCTCCGGATCATTGATATCCCGCAATAAGCGGCTCACCTCTGCTTCCTTGTAGCCCAGGGCCCGGAGTGCATCGGCTGCTTCGCGCTGTGCACTGGCACGACCGCCGGCGGCGCCTGCGCCCGAGGCCGGCAGGGGCAGATGGTCCAGCTTGTCGCGCAGTTCAATAATGATGCGTTCGGCGGTCTTTTTACCAATACCCGGCAGGGCCGTCAGCGCCGCCGTATCCCCATCAGCCACGTGTCGGGCCAGCGCATCGCCGCTGGCGCCGGAGAGAATGGTCAGGGCCAGCTTGGCGCCAATGCCCGATATTTTCAGCAACTGCCGAAACAGCGTGCGCTCGGCGGCGCTCACAAAGCCATAGAGCGATTGGTGGTCCTGACTGACCTGAAAATGGGTCAGCAGGGTCAGTGGCTCGCCCCGAGCCGGAAGGCTGTCCAGCACGCTGGTAGGCACCTCGACTTCGTAGCCGACACCATTCACATCCAGCACTACCTGGGGTGGGTTCACCTCGATCAGGGACCCTGAAAGTCTTGCGATCATTCGTTGCCGCCGCTGCGGGCTCGCCCGCTCCTCTCCGTTGTTACTTTTGCAGAGCCGCCATCTTGCGCAGCGTACCCTCCGTATGATGGTGACATAATGCCACAGCCAGCGCGTCAGCGGCGTCTTCCTGCGGCGCTTCGCGCAGTCCGAGCAAGACCCGGACCATATGCTGCACCTGCACCTTGTCAGCACCACCGCGCCCAACCAGAGCCTGCTTGATAGCACGCGGCGCGTACTCGGCCACGCTGACGCCCCCGTCCACTAGCGCACACACGGCGGCGCCGCGGGCCTGGCCCAGCTTGATGGCGCTGGACGCATTCTTGGACACAAACACGGTCTCCACCGCAGCTACCTGAGGTTCATAGGTACTGATTAGGGTTTTTACGCCCTCAAAAATGATACCCAGACGCTGGGGAAACTCGCCGGTACCGGCTTTTATGACGCCATGGTGCAAGACCCGAAGTCGGTCGCCACGCTGCTCGATGAGGCCCACGCCGGTAAAGCGTGAGCCCGGATCGATACCGATAATGCGCAGCGCGTCCGGGCGCGCAATCACTGGGCGTAAACTTCGTCGGGAATAATGGCGTTGGAATAAACCGCCTGCGTGTCGTCGAGATCTTCCAGCACATCTAGAAAACGCAGCACCTTCTGGCCCGTTTCCGTATCCAGATCCACCTCCGTGCTGGCCCGCATGGTGACTTCGGCCTCGGCCGGTTCCAGACCCGCCGCATGCATGGCCGCCAGGACGTCGGCAAAAGCCTCAGGCGCGGTCGTGACTTCCAGCGAACCATCATCTTCGGTCACCACATCATCAGCCCCGGCCTCCAGCGCCACCTCCATGACTTCATCTTCCGAGGTACCCGGCGCAAAGCTGAGCACGCCAATCTTGGCAAACATATAGCTGACGGAGCCATCGGTGCCCAGGTTGCCGCCGTGCTTGCTGAAGGCATGACGCACTTCAGCCACGGTGCGGTTACGGTTATCGGTCAGACAGTCCACCATGACCGCAACACCGGCCGCCGCGTAACCTTCGTAGCGCGCCTCCTCATAGCTCACCCCTTCCAGTTCACCGGTGGCCTTTTTGATGGTGCGCTCGATATTGTCCTTCGGCATGTTGGCCGCATTGGCCTTGTCGATGGCTAGGCGCAAGCGCGGGTTGGAGTCCGGATCGCCGCCGCCCTCCCGGGCTGCCACGGTGATTTCCCGGTTGAGACGCGTGAACACCTTGCCACGCTTGGCATCAACGGCCTTCTTCTTATGCTGGATATTGGCCCATTTACTGTGACCGGCCATAGCGGACCCACCTTTTTACTAGTAAGAAATTGCGCGGAATTTTATCACGAATCAGGCCTTTGACCGCCAGTCCGTGGCCGGACTGAAACGCCCCCGCTTGAGAAAGCTGATGGCCTGCCGGGCCACCGCAGCGGAGGCCAGCATGCCGGTGTGGCTTACCGGCAAAGTCAGATGTGCACTGAGCAGCGCGTGCTGCGTCTCTGCCACCGTCACCGTGCCATCGTTGGGCCGTGGCAGACGACCCGCCAGTCGCCCGAGACCAGCCGAGCGGCTGCCGGCAATCATGCCCACCGAGCGCTGCTCGGGCCAGCCCTGATGGCCGGCCGTCAACGGCTGGGCGGCCTGCCCCAGCACCCAATCAGCACCGGGCCAATCAGACACGCGCCGGGCCACCGCACTGCCCGCGAGCGGCGTGCCCAGCAGCAGCACGCGACCAGGCCGGGACCAGCGCCCGGCCTGCAGCATTTGCAGCAGGAGCAGTCCGCCCAGACTGTGCCCCAGGAGGTGCACCCCGTGGGGATAGTCCCGGCCGCACAAATGCTGCAGGCGGGCCGCGCTATCAGTCAGCGGTATCCGCGTGGTGGCATAGGAAAAACTGCGCACGCGGTAGCCGCCCTGCTCCAGCCGGTGCGCCAGCAGACCCAAAAAGGCAGCTGGGAACCAGAGACCATGGACCAGCACCACGGTGCCGGGGGCTTGATCAGGGTAGGCGGTGGCCACCAATTACTCGTTCACGGGCAGCGGCGCCTGCCGCCGGCGTAGCGGAGCCAGTGACACCATCAGCAGCGCGGTCCAGATGCAGCCAAAGGCCACCGCATGGCCGAGTGTGAAGGGCTCCTTCCACAAAAATACCGCCAGCAGGAAGGTCATGCTGGGGGCCAGATACTGGATAAAACCCAGCGTGGTCAGCGTCAGCTTCTGCACCGCCACGTTAAACCAGATCAAGGGCAGCACCGTGGCCAGGCCCGAGAGCATGAGCAACACGTCCGTACCCGTTCCCAGATGCAGAAAGGACAGCGTTTGATGCTGGGCAGCCCAGGCCAGATAGGCCAGTGCCGGCGCGAGCAGCAACAGGTTTTCCCACAGCAGGCCGGTCATGGGCCCCACATCCAGCCGTTTCCGGACCAGTCCGTAGAGGGCGAAAGACAGGGCCATGGCCAGAGAAACCCAGGGCGGCTGCCCCAGATAGAGCGCCAGAAAGGTGGTGCCTCCTGCCGCCAGTGCGACGGCCCATTTCTGGATGCTCCCCATGCGCTCACCGAGAAACAGGCGACCAAAAGCCACGTTCATCAGCGGGTTAATGAAGTAGCCCAGACTGGTGGCCAGCACCCGGTCGTTCACCACCGCCCACACAAACAGCAGCCAGTTGGCACCGATCAGCAGGCTGCTCACACCCAGCCAGGCAATCTGGCGGCGCGTCAGTCGCAGCTTCTGCCACAGGGCGCGGCCATCACGATAGAGCAGAAACAGCAGCAACACGGGGATGGCCCAGATCACCCGATGCATGATGATCTCCCAGGCATTAACGCCGCCCAGGGCCTTGAAGAAGAAGGGCATGAGACCCCAGGCCGTGTAGGCGGCAAAAGCCGCCAGCAGACCACGGCGAAAGCGCTGCTCGTCAGGCGTGTGCACTAGCCTGAGCCGCCCGGGACGCGGCCGCCCCCATGAAGAAGGCCGGCAGAAGCCGGCCTCGCAATTATGGCTTCAAAACTGTGCAAGGCTCAGGGCCCGCCGGCGCTAGCAGGTCTTTGCGCACCGATATTTCGGTCCAGAAAGGCCAGCATGGTGCGATACATATCTACGCGATTCTCATACTGGGTAAAGCCATGCCCTTCATCGCGAACCATCCACTCATAGTCCTTGCCAATGGCATCCAGCTGCTTGCGCAGGAACTTGGCCTGGGCCAGCGGCACGCGCTTGTCATCCGCACCATGGATGATCAGCAGATCGGCCTTGATTTTGTCGACATTGTAGGCGGGTGAGCGTGCCTCCAGGCCGGCCTGGTCCTGCCCATGCACATCGTCAAAGTACGCGTTACTGGAGCCCGGATTCATGCGGTAGTCACCGCGCTTTTGCATCATGGGGAGGCTATAAACACCTACAATACCAATGGCACATTGATACAGGTCCGGCTCGCGCACCACACCCTGCAGCGCCGCATAACCGCCGTAGCTACCACCGGCGATACAGATCCGGTCTGGATCAGCCACGCCCTCACGAATCGCCCACTGGGTGGCATCGGTGACATCGTCCTGCATGGCGCGGCCCCACTCGCCGTAGCCCGCCTTTTGAAACGCATCGCCATAGCCACCGGAGCCCCGGAAGTCGACCTGCAGCACGGCGTAGCCATTGCTGGCCATAAACTGCACATCGTGGCTGTAGCCCCAGCGGTCATAGGACCCGTGTGGACCGCCGTGGGGGTAAACCACCAGCGGCAGATTCTGGTCCGGCCGGCCGGGTGGCAGGGTCAGGTAACCGTAGAGCTTGGTCCCGTCTCGGGCTTCCAGCGTGAAGGCCTCCTGTACGCCAAGGCGGGCTGGGTCAGCGTCTGGATAGGCGGCCGCCAGGAAACGCAGCTTGCCGTCCTCAAACAGGTACATCTCGCCGGGGTTGCGATCGCTGCCGACAAAAACGGTGGCCATTGCACCATCCCGGGCATAGCTGGTGATGCGCACCACCTGATTCGGAAAGGCCGCATCCAGGGACTGCATCAGTTTGACCGTCGGGTGCTCCGGATAAAAATAGTGCACGGCCGGGTAGCCGGGCTGATAG
>JABSSV010000017.1 GCA_013213875.1 Lysobacterales bacterium | reverse complement strand
GGCAAAAGTCCCGATGAAGAGCCCATGTCCAAGCGGGCCAAGTCCCGCGTGCGCCGGGCGCGCCCGACGATTCCTACAACGCCCCCCAGACCGGAGCCGGATCCGCCATTAATGGGGCCCGGCGAGCGTCGACTGACGCTGCCGAATCTTGATGTGGATAGCACGCAAACCAGTTCGGATGCACCGGCGACAGAGGTTCCGGCGTCGCCGTTGGCGGACGCGGTGTCGGAGCCAGGCCCGGGAGCGCCGGACGATAATGCGCCTGCCGTGCCACGTATCGGCCAGCCAGCAGTGGCGCTGGACCTTGGTCCGGGTAGCGCAGATACGGCCGTGAACCCCGAGACTTCGCCGCCAACGGCGGCCACAAAGGAACCCAGTGTGCAAGAACATCAAGTGCTGCTGAGCAGCGAAATTTTTCGTGCCTACGACATCCGCGGTGTGGTGGGCGAGACCTTGGATCGGGAAGTTGCCCGGCAGATTGGCCTGGCCGTTGGCAGCCTCGCACTGGACAGTCTCGCCACGCCGGTAGTGGTGGGTCGCGACGGGCGCCATTCGGGTCCGGATCTGGTGGCTGGCCTGGTGGAGGGCATCGCTGCCGCCGGCTGTGATGTGATCGACATCGGGGCCGTGCCCACGGGGGCGCTCTATTACTCGGCCTATGAACTGGGTCAGGGCTCCGGGGTCATGGTCACCGGCAGCCACAACCCGCCGGAGTATAACGGCCTGAAAATCATGATCGGCGGCCGCACGCTGGCTGGCGATAACATTTATGGACTCTACGAACGCATCCGTTCCGACAATCTGCGCAGCGGTGCAGGCAAGCTTAGTCAACGGGAGATGCTCACTGCCTATCAGGCGCGCATCGCCGGCGATGTCAAACTGGCGCGGCCCCTGCGTATCGTTGCCGATGCGGGAAATGGTATCGGCGGTAGCTGCATGGGAGACATCCTGCGTGCGGTGGGCGCTGAGGTCATCACGCTCTATGAGGAGGGCGATGGCGATTTCCCGAATCACCATCCGGATCCGAGTGAGCCCAAGAACCTGACCGACCTGATTCATTCGGTCAAGCACACGGGTGCCGATCTGGGCGTGGCCTTTGATGGTGATGCAGATCGCCTGGGCGTGGTAACGCCGGATGGCGAGATTATTTTCTCTGATCGCCTAATGATGCTGTTTATCCGCGAAATTCTCAGCCGTCATCCCGGGCAAACCATCATCTACGATGTGAAATGTACCGGCCATCTACACGGGATCATTGAGGCCGCCGGCGGGGTGCCGGAAATGTATAAAACCGGGCACTCCCTGATCAAAAACCGTATGAAAGAAGTGGACGCGCCTTTTGCCGGCGAAATGTCAGGCCACTTTTTCTTCAAGGACCGCTGGTACGGCTTTGACTGCGGTATCTACTCCGCCTGCCGGCTTCTGGAGTTGCTTGCGCGCGAAGAAGGCAAGCCGGTGGACGTGCTCGCGGCGCTGCCCAACTCGGTGAGTACGCCGGAGCTTAAGGTGCACATGCGCGAGGGTGAGAATCACGACTTCATTGCCCAGTTCCAGAAAAGCGCCAGTTTCCCCGGCGCCCGCATCAATACCATCGATGGGGTACGGGCGGATTTTGCCGACAGCTGGGGTCTGGTGCGTGCGTCCAACACCACACCGATTCTGGTGCTGCGGTTCGATGCTGATAGTGAGGATGCGCTGCGCCGCGTCCAGGCCGCCTTCCGGGCGCAGTTGCTGGCGGTGCGCGATGATCTGGAGCTGCCCTTCTAGCCGGCTGCTTCCCGAAGTCATGCCTGTTCAGCTTCCATTCAGGGCGCTTGCGGCAGGCTAGGTTTTCGTGGGGCAAATCGTCCTGCGATCGACACTGAGGGCACTTTAATGAGCATGAACGAATTTCCCCGCAGCGCGTTTCGCGCCCTTTTGCTGCTGAGCCTGGCCTTGCCTTTCTCGATCGCCCAGGCGAATGACAGGGATGGCAAGGCACGCATCATTACCCAGGTGGCGAAGCCGGCAGAGTGCCTGTCGCGGGTCGCGATCCAACAGATTGACGGTAAGGAGAAGTTTGTCTCGCCGCAGGCCTTTGAGCTGAGCCCCGGTCGTCACAGCCTGTCCGGCTCGGTAGCGGTGGACACCACCTTCTGTAAGGTGGTTCGTGGGCGCCAGGACGTACGCGTGGCGCCACTGGAAGCGGATTTCGAGGCCGGCAAGACCTACTGGATCGGCTATGACCACAGCTCCAAGAATCGTGAAGACTGGAAGCTGGTGATCTGGAAAGTCGAATAGAGGCGGCGCGGGTGCTGCTAGTAGGCGAAGTCCTCAAACAGCGGCCGCAGATCGCCCTTCCATTGCTCCTTGAACAGGCGCAGCTTCCGGTCTGCGGGCGTCAAGCCACTGTCCGCTGAATCCTGTAGCGGCGCCAGAAAACCCGTTTCATTGGCGCCGGAACCGTCGAGTCGGTTGCGTGCTTTCAGACCCTCGCGGGCAATCTCCAGCACTTCCTGCGCCAGGGACTGGACGCTGCGGCCGCGCACGCTGGCCCGCAGGCCCAACTGTGCCGCATCCCGTCGCAGTTGCTGGCGCTCCTCCATGGACCAGTCGGCGGCCAGGTCCCAGGCCGCATCCAGTGACGCTGGGTGATACAGCAGCCCGGCCCACAGAGCCGGTAGTGCGCACAGCCGTCGCCAGGGGCCGCCATCGGCGCCCCGCATCTCCAGGAAACGTTTCAGGCGCACTTCCGGGAATGCCGTGGTCAGGTGGTCTTCCCAGTCTTTCAGGCGGGGCAGTTCACCGGGCAGGGCTGGCAGTTTGCCGGCCAGAAAATCGCGGAAGGATTGGCCTGAGGCATCCAGATACTGGCCGTCGCGGTAGACGAAATACATGGGCACATCGAGCATGTAGTCCACATATTTTTCAAAGCCCATTGCACCGCTGAACACCCACGGCAGCATGCCCGTGCGATCCGGGTCCGTGTCTTCCCAAACGTGCGAGCGATAGCTGACAAAGCCGCTGTCCGTACCTTCATAGAACGGCGAATTGGCGAACAGGGCGGTGGCGATGGGTTGCAGTGCAAGCGAGGTGCGGAACTTCTTGATCATGTCCGCCTCGGAGCCAAAGTCGAGGTTGACCTGCACGGTGCAGGTGCGGGTCATCATATCCAGTCCCATGCTGCCCACGGTCGGCATGTAGGCGCGCATGATCCGGTAGCGGTCTTTTGGCATCCAGGGGATGTCTTCCCGACGCCATTTGGGCTGGAAACCCATGCCAAGGAATGCCACGTCCAGCGGTTCCGCCACGGTCTTGACCTGCTGCAGGTGGGTCGAT
Source organism: Lysobacterales bacterium (assembly GCA_013213875.1). Lineage (GTDB taxonomy): Bacteria > Pseudomonadota > Gammaproteobacteria > Xanthomonadales > SZUA-36 > Marinihelvus. The sequence continues at coordinate 11,191 of JABSSV010000017.1, read as the reverse complement.
ACCTCCCGACAGGTCATATGAATGTCTTCCAGCAGCGCGCCGGACAGCTCCAGCTGCCCCCCGGGTTCCAGCGTGATGGAAGCGCCCGTGTCGTCCAGCAGCGCAATAACCTTGCCGTTTTCCGCCTGCGGCTGCCACCCGAACTGGCTCGCCAGGCCCGTAAGCACTGCCTCAATGCCCGCCGGCCCTTCGTAGGGTAGGGGCCGCAGGTTGCTCCGCGTGAAGCCGAACTTCTCGTGCTCCGTGCCCAGACGCCACTGATCCGCGGGCTTGCAGCCCGATTCCAGATATTCAATCAGTTCCTGCCGGCTGTTGACCACCGGGCTTGCTGCCTGTCCCGCCAAAGCGGTATCTCCTGCTCCCTCTCAATGGATTAGGATACACGCAAACACTCAGGAAACCTGTTCCCTTGTCCAAGTTTTTCCGCCATCGTCGCTGTTGTGCACTGCAGGTTCTGTTGCTGTGCCTGCTGGCGATCGCGCCGGCTATGGCTGAACCGCTACGTCGCGGACTCGGTCCTGAGCCCGACTCGCTGGACATTCACCAGGCGCAGGGACTGGCTGCCTTGCAGGTACTGCGCGATACGCATGAGGGCCTGCTGAGCCTGGACGCGGCGGGGGAATTGATGCCAGGCGTTGCCCAGAGCTGGCGCCATTCCGACGATGGTTTGCGGCTGGAATTTACCCTGCGTGAGGACGCGCAATGGTCCAATGGTGACCCGCTCACCGCAGATGATTTTCTGCGTGGCTGGCAACGGGCCCTGGCGCCCGAATCCCAGGCGCGTACCGCGTCCCTGCTGCTGCCCGTTCGCGGCGCTCAGGCCGTGATTGATGGTCGCGCTGCCGCCGCCAGCCTGGCCATCAGCGCCCCGGATGCCCATACGGTCGTGATCGAGTTGGAACGGCCTACGCCCTGGTTCCTGGAGCTGCTGACCCATCCGGTCACCTACCCGCTGCATGCCCAGCTGGGCACCAGCGTGCGCGAGCGACCGGTTAATGGGGCTTTTCTGCTGGAGGAACATGTGCCCCGAGCCTATCTGCGCTTGCGGCGTAATCCCCGCTTTCACAGCGTTGATGAGATCGCACTGGAACAGGTGGAGTACGTACCCATCGAGGATCCGGGCACCGAGCTTTCCCAGTTTCGCGCCGGCGCCTTGCACATCACGGAAACCATCCCGCCGGGACGCCACGACTGGCTGGCTGAGAACTATCCGGATGCGCTGCGGGTAGCGCCCTACATGGGCAGCTTTTGGCTGGGCCTGAATCTTTCCCGACCACCGCTGGCTGACAAACCGGGACTGCGGCGGGCCCTGTCGCTGGCCATAGACCGCGATATTCTGACCCGCGTGGTTATGGGTGCAGGTGAGCAGCCCGCCTGGAGCCTGGTGCCGGATGGTCTGGCAGGCTACCAGGCACCGCAGGAGCCGGCTCTACGCTGGTCTGATCAGCAACGGTTGCAGCGCGCGCGCAGATTGTACGAGCGTGCCGGCTACTCCGAACAAAAACCCTTGCGTATCCAGCTGCGTTTCAACACCTCCGCGACCCATCGGCGCATGGCCGTGGCCGTAGCGGCCATGTGGAAACAGTCCCTGGGTGTGCGTACCGAGTTGCTGCATGAGGAATGGAAGGTATTCGTGAACAATCGGGCCCAGGGCACGGTCACTCAGGTGTTCCGCGGCGGCTGGATTGCCGACTACGCCGATCCCGTATCGTTTCTGGATCTGTTTCGCAGCGACGACCCGCTAAATAGCAGTTTCTACCGCAACGATGACTACGATCGCCTGTTGCAGAATGCCGCCACGGCCAGTGCGGGCCAGCGCCTGGCGCTGCTGCGTCAGGCCGAACAGCTGCTTCTGCGCGACACGCCCGTCATCCCGCTCTACACTTATGTATCCAGGCACCTGGTTGATCCCCGGGTGCGTGGTTTCATTAACAACCCCCGCGACGCACATCTGTCGCGGCATTTGACTCTGGGAGCGCCGTGAACCAGCGCCGATCAATGGCCAGCCAATTGCTTTGGCTGCTACCCCTACTGCTGCTGGCCTGCGGCGGTGGTGAGGATGGTACGCCCCGGGACCGGTCTCTGAGCCGTCAGCCCGTGGCGCTGATTCTTGACGCCGATGGGCGGCCGGATCCTACCGTGCTGGCGGCCGAACAGGTGCTGCACCGCGGCAATGGGAGTGAACCACAAACGCTGGACCCCCATCTGGCGGAAGATGTGCCTTCGGCGAATATTCTGCGCGATCTCTTTGAAGGCTTGACCAGCGAAGCGCCCGACGGGCGGATTGTGCCCGGCGTGGCCGAGCGCTGGAACATCAGCCGTGACGGCCTGACCTACACCTTCTACCTGCGCCGGGACGCGCGCTGGTCCAACGGTGACCCGCTGCTGGCGGAGGACTTTGTCTGGTCGCTGCGGCGCAGTGCGGACCCGGCCACGGCCTCGACGCTGGCCAATATTCTGCTGCCGATTGCGCAGGCGGATGCTGTGCTGGCTGGCACTGCACCGCCGGAGGCACTGGGCGTGAGCGCGCTGGACGAGCGCATTCTGCAGATTCGTCTGGCGGCTCCCACGCCCTACCTGCTCTCGCTGCTGACCCATTCCTCGACCTATCCCGTGCACCGGGCCAGCGTTGAGCGTTTCGGAGACAAATATCCCCGGCCGGGCAATCTGGTTTCAAACGGTGCCTTTGTGCTGGCGGACTGGGTGGTGCGTTCGAAAGTGACCCTGCAGCGCAATCGTGAGTACTGGAACGATCAGGCAACGCTGCTGGAGCAGGTGATTTACTACCCCTTCGAGGATCAGTCCACGGCCCTCAAGCAGTTTCGTGCCGGGCGCCTGCAGTGGACCCACGAGGTCCCCAACAACCAGTTTCAATGGCTGCGTGAGCACTACGCAAAGGAGCTAGTGATCTCCCCCTGGATGGGCTCTTACTTCCTCGGCTTCAACCTGCTGCGCGAGCCATTCATTGCCAGTCCACAGCTGCGCGAGGCTCTGGTGCTGGCCGTTGATCGCACGCTGCTCACGGAGAAAGTGACCCAGTTTGGTGAACAGCCGTCTTTTACGCTGGTGCCGCCGGGGATTGGCGAGTACGTCTCACCCCTGCCGGAGTATGCCTCCTGGACACAGGAGGAGCGCAATCTGGCGGCGCAGGCACTGTACGCGGCTGCCGGCTATTCCGATGCGAACCCCCTGCGCATTGAAATCCGCTACAACACCAGCGAGAACCACAAGAAGATTGCCCTGGCTTTGGCTTCCATGTGGAAGCAGGTGCTGGGCGTGGAAACCACGCTGGTTAATGAGGAATGGAAGGTTTTTCTGCAGAACCGCCAGCAGAAGTTGGTGACCCAGGTATTTCGGGCCAACTGGATTAGTGACTACAACGATCCGTTCAGTTTTCTCGAAATGTTCCGCACCGGTCACGGTCAGAACGATTATGGTTACAGCAACAGCCTGTATGACTCCCTGCTCGCGGAAATTGCCGCCGAGCGCATCCCGGCGCGACGACGGCGACTGATGCAGGAGGCAGAGCGGGTGCTGCTGGAGGAGCTGCCGATTATTCCCATCTACACCTATGTGACCAAGCGTCTGGTGGATCCGCATCTGCGCGGTTGGGAAAGCAACGTGATGGACCACCACTACAGCAAAAACATGTACCTGTTGCGGTCCCGGCCAGCGACGGACGCGCAGCCCTGATGCGCCAGCAAAGCCTGCTCAGACATGCCGGCCAGCGTCTGCTCGGAGTGCTGCCCACGCTTTTGCTACTGATTACCGTGGTGTTTTTCCTGATGCGCATTGCGCCCGGCGGGCCCTTTGACAGCGAAAAGGCGCTGCCGCCGGACATTCAGGCCAACCTGGAGGCCAAGTACCACCTTGACGAGCCGTTGCTACAGCAGTATTTCCGCTATCTGGGGCAGATCCTCGTGCTCGATTTCGGCCCGTCTTTTCAGTACAAGGACTGGACCGTTAATGAATTGATCGCGCAGGGTTTTCCCGTGTCCCTGACCATTGGTGGCTTTGCCATGCTGCTGGGTTTTGTGGTGGGGGTTACCGTGGGCGTGCTGTCAGCGCTGCGCCAGAATACGGCAGCTGACTACGCCACCATGGGCTTTGCCATGCTGGGCGTTTCCATCCCCAACTTTGTGGTCGCGCCGGTGCTGATTCTCCTGTTTGCCGTGTATGCGGGCTGGCTGCCGGCGGGTGGCTGGGACGGTAGTTGGCGCGCCGCCGTGCTGCCCGTGATAACGCTGGCGCTGCCGGTGATCGCCTATATCGCAAGGCTTATGCGCGGCAGCATGATCGAGATGCTCCACAGCAACTTCATTCGTACGGCACGGGCCAAGGGTTTGCCCGAATGGCACGTGGTGCTGCGGCATGCGCTCAAGCCGGCGCTGCTGCCGGTCATTTCCTACATGGGGCCCGCCACGGCCGCCCTGATTACCGGCTCCGTCGTGATCGAGCGTATCTTTGCCATCCCCGGTCTCGGCAGCTATTTCGTGCAGGGGGCCCTGAACCGTGACTACACGCTGGTGATGGGTGTGGTGATTTTTTATGGCTTCCTGATCATCGTGTTGAACTTCATTGTCGACATGCTGTACTCCATTCTGAATCCGAAGATTCGCTATGAAGAGCGCTGAGCCGGCCACCATGGACGCCTTTGAAGCCGCGCTCACGCTCGGCGACGTGAAGGGCCGCTCGCCCTGGGAAGATGCCTGGCACCGGCTGCTGAAGAACCGCGCGGCTGTCACCAGTGCCCTGTTGATGGGCGTGATGATCCTGGCGGTGATTTTTGGACCCATGCTCAGCCCCTGGGATCTGGACTACACGGACTGGGAGCACACGAATTCACCGCCCAGTCTGGCCAACGGCCACTGGTTTGGCACCGACGCGGTGGGACGGGATATTCTCGTGCGCACGCTGCAGGGCGGGCGCATTTCCCTGCTGGTCGGGGTGGTGGCCACCCTGGTGAGCCTGCTCATCGGTGTCACCTATGGTGCCATTGCCGGCTACTACGGCGGCGTGACAGATCGCATCATGATGCGCATTGTGGACATCATCTATGCGCTGCCCTTCATGTTTTTCGTGATCCTGCTCATGGTGATTTTTGGTCGCCACATCCTGCTGATCTTCGTCGCCATCGGTGCTGTGAACTGGCTGGATATGGCGCGCATTGTGCGCGGCCAGACGCTGGGGCTGAAACGCATGGAGTTTGTCGAGGCAGCGCGGGCCTGCGGGGTGGAAAACCGGGACATTATTCGACGCCATATCGTGCCCAATTTGCTGGGCGTGGTGATGGTCTACGTCACCCTGACCATTCCCCAGGTCATTCTGGTGGAATCCTTCCTGAGCTTTCTCGGGCTCGGCGTGCAGGAACCCATGAGTTCCTGGGGCGCGCTGGTCAATGATGGGGCGCAGGATATGGAATCAGCGCCCTGGACGCTGATTTTTCCGGCCGCCATGCTGACCGTCACGCTCTACTGCTTCAACTACATTGGTGACGGTCTGCGCGACGCGTTGGATCCCAAGGACCGGCTCTGATGGCGCTGCTGGAAGTCCGCGATCTGAAGGTTAGCTTCGACACGCCGGATGGGGTGGTGCAGGCGGTGCGGGGAATCGATTTCAGCCTACAGCCGGGCGAAGGGCTGGCGATCGTGGGCGAATCGGGCTCGGGCAAGTCCCAGGCCATGTTGGCCATGCTCGGTCTGCTGGCGGAAAACGGTTCCGCCAGCGGCGTGGCCCGCTACCGGGATCAGGATCTGATGGCCATGACGCCGCAGCAGCTCAACGCCCACCGTGGCAAAGACATTGCCATGATTTTTCAGGATCCCATGACCTCGCTCAATCCCTATCTCAGCATTGAGCGGCAAATGGTCGAGGTGGTGCGCCATCACCAGGGGCTGGGGCGCCGCGAGGCTCAGACCCACGCGGTGGAAATGCTGCGTGCGGTGCGCATCCCGGATCCGGAACAGCGCATTAAACAGTATCCGCATGAATTCTCCGGCGGCATGCGTCAGCGCATTCTCATCGCCATGGGCCTGCTTTGCGAGCCGGCCATCCTTATCGCCGACGAGCCGACCACGGCGCTGGATGTGACCGTGCAGGCACAGATCGCCGCGCTGGTGCGGGAGGTGGTGGCGCGCTCGGGCATGGCGTCCATCCTGATCACCCATGATCTCGGCGTGGTGGCAGGCGTGAGCGACAAGGTCATGGTCATGTACGCGGGTCAGGTGGTCGAGTACGGCACTACGGAGCAGATTTATCACCATCCCCAGCACCCCTACACGCGCGGTCTGATTGCCTCCGTGCCCCGTCTGGACCAGGCTGACGACCGGCAGTTGCACGCAATTCCCGGTAATCCGCCCAACCTGCTGGACCTTCCCAGCGGCTGTTCATTCCGCGAACGCTGTGGGGATGCGTTTGATGCCTGCGATACGGCGCCAGAGCTGGATGCGAGTGGCTCGGGTCAGCAGCTTCGCTGTCATCAGGAGCGGGACGCATGAGCGCGCGCATAAAACAGCGCCCGCCCCGGGCGGGCCAGGCAAAACCGGTGCTCAAGGTGCAGGATCTCGCGGTGCATTACCAGCTGGAGCAGGGCGGCTTGCTGCGCAGCGAAACGGTACCGTTGCGGGCCGTGGACGGCATGAGCTTTGAGCTTTATCGCGGCGAGACGCTGGGCGTGGTAGGTGAATCGGGCTGTGGCAAATCGACGCTGGCGCGCGCCCTGCTGGGCCTGGTGCGGCCGCGCCGGGGGCGCGTGCTGTGGCTGGGGCAGGACCTTACCCAGCTGGATGAGAAGGCGCTGCGTAAAAAGCGCAAGGAGATCCAGATCATTTTTCAGGACCCGCTGGCCTCGCTGAATCCGCGCATGACCGTGGGTGACATTATCGCTGAGCCCCTGTGGACCTTTTATCCCAAGATTGCCCGCGTGCAGGTGGAGGAGCGGGTGCGTGGCATGATGAAAATGGTGGGACTGCTGCCCAACCAGATCAACCGCTATCCCCACGAGTTCTCCGGCGGCCAGTGCCAGCGCATTGGCATTGCCCGCGCCCTGGTGCTGAACCCGCAGCTGATTATTTGCGATGAGCCGGTCAGTGCGCTGGATGTTTCCATTCAGGCCCAGATCATCAATCTGCTGCGCGACTTGCAGCGCAAGCTGCGCCTGTCGCTGCTGTTTATTGCGCATGATTTGGCCGTGGTACGCCACATCAGTGATCGGGTCATGGTCATGTATCTGGGCCGGGCCATGGAGGTGGCCAGCGCCGATGCGCTCTACCGGCGCCCCCTGCATCCCTACACCAGCGCCCTGGTCAAGGCCGTACCCATTCCGGACCCGGCCCTGGCGCGACAGCCGGTTGATACGGGGCTGACCGGCGACATGCCCTCGCCGCTGAACCCACCGGCAGGCTGCGTGTTCCATACCCGCTGTCCCTATGCGGTCAAACGCTGTCAGCTTGAGGTACCGCCCCTGCGGCGACTGGAGCATGGCGACTGGGTTGCCTGCCATCGCGCGGAAGAACTTGACCTGACCATCGTCAAGCGCCCCTCATCCACCGTATAATGCCGGTCTGATTACGGAAGACCTCGCTCATGACCCGAATACTCAAGTCTCTAGTTTGCGGCCTGGCCGCCCTCGCGCTGTTGTCTGCCTGTGGTACCACCAAGGTGGTAGATACCTGGCAATCGGACACGGTGGCACCGGAACAGCCTGAAAAACTGGCCGTGCTCGTCATGTGGCCGGACCAGTTGGAACGGCTGGTCATGGAGCGGGATATCGTCAGCCAGCTGCGTAAGGAAGGGGCCAACGCGGTGGAAAGCGCAGAGATTCCCGGCATGCGTGGGCAGCTGACTCGCGAACGCGTGGAGGTGGCTATCCGCAATGCCAACGCCGATGGGCTGCTGGTGGTGTTTGTGATCGGCGGCGGTGGTGGTGCCAGCTACGAGCGCGCGGATTACTGGTTGCAGAATATTGGTACCGGCGTTGGTGGCTGGTACAGCCCCTATTTTTATGACGTTTACACGGTACGGGAAGGTCCAGGCTGGGCCGAGCGCACCACGGAGCTGACTCTGGAGACCATGTATGTGGATGTGCGTCGCGTGGAGCGCGTCTGGTCCATGGTGACGCAAAGCGAAGACCTCGAGTATCAGGATCTCGCCGCCCGCCTGTCGGATCGCATCGTCAAGCAGATGAAGCGGTCCAAACAGTTCTGAGTCGGTCGGAAAATGACTAGCTCGCCAGCAGAGCGGGCCGAACTGGAGCGGGGTCTGGCGGCGCTGTCTCTGGAAGCCAGTCCGGCCCAGCTAGAGCAGTGGCTGCAGCACCTGGCGCTGCTGCGGCGCTGGAGCAAAAGCTTCAATCTGGTCGCGCCCGGGGAGTTGAATCAGCTGGTGCCCCGGCATCTGCTCGACTCCCTGTCGATTGCTCGCTACCTGTCGGACGGTGCGCTGCTGGACGTGGGCAGCGGTGCAGGATTTCCGGGCATTCCCCTGGCGGTTTTGCGCCCGGAGCTGCCCACGCTTATGGTGGACAGTGCGGGCAAGAAAGTCCGTTTTCTGCGCCAGGTGATACGCAGCGCCGGCCTGCCTGCCGCCCGGGCCGAGCATGCGCGCATCGAGCGCTTCTCAGAGGCGATGGATTTCCGTACCATCACTTCGCGCGCGTTCAGTTCGCTGGCCGATTTTGCCGCCTCCGTGCGTCATCTCGCAGGCCCGCAGACCCGCTTGCTGGCCATGAAGGGGCAGCTGCCGGAGGCGGAGCTAAAAGCCCTGCCGTCCTGGGCTGAGCTGAATGAGATTACCGCGCTCAGCGTGCCCGGCCTGGAGGCCGAGCGCCATTTGGTCGAACTGCGCCTGCGGCCCGACCGGGATTAAATCAGAGGCTGGCCGGAAGGGACCAGCCCAGGCAACAACGGGAATAAAGACATCACCATGGCTCGCATTATCGCCGTCGCCAACCAGAAAGGCGGAGTGGGTAAGACCACTACCGCTGTAAACCTGGCTGCTGCCCTAGCAGACATGAACTATCGGGTGTTACTGGTGGATCTGGATCCGCAGGGTAATGCCTCTACGGGCTGTGGCGTGGATCCGCGTAGCTTGGAGCAGACGGCTTTCGAAGTGCTGCTGGGTGACGCGGATCTGGCCGCTGCAACACTGACTCCGGATGCCCTGAATTTCGACGTCCTGCCTTCCAACGGCGATCTCGGCGCAGCCGAGGTGGAGCTCATGGGGCAGGAAGGGCGCGAGTTTCGTCTGCGCCAGGCCCTGGAAGCGGTTGCCCCGCGCTACGGCTGGATCATTATTGACTGCCCGCCGTCCCTGAACATGCTGACGCTCAATGCGCTGGCCGCTGCCAATAGCGTGTTGATTCCGATTCAGTGTGAGTACTACGCCCTGGAGGGTCTGGCGGCGTTGCTGGAGACGGTGGAGCAGGTGCGGGCCAGCGTCAATCCGAAGCTGGAAATCGAAGGCTTGCTGCGCACCATGTACGACGGTCGCAATAACCTGTCGACGGCGGTGTCGGGCCAGCTGCTGGAGCATTTTGGTGATCGTGTTTATCGCACGCTGGTGCCACGCAACGTGCGCGTGGCGGAAGCGCCCAGCCACGGCCTGCCGGTGCTGCGCTATGATCCGGGTTCACGCGGCGCGCTGGCTTATCTGGGATTGGCCGGCGAGGTGCTGCGACGGCGTCGCAAGCGCGAGGCTGGCTAGCTGCTAAGGAAAGGATCGCAACATGTCAGGCAAAAAGAATCCATTGGGGCGCAATCTGTCGTCCATGCTCAGCTCCTCCACGCTGCAACAAGCCGCCGAGGTATCTGAGACAGCCGCGCTTCGTGACCTGCCGTTGGACCGTATTCGCCCCGGCGCCTACCAGCCCCGCTCCGTGTTCGATCAGGCGCGCCTGGAGGAGCTGGCCGAGTCCATCCGTCAGCAGGGTGTGATCCAGCCGGTGGTGGTGCGCGCTCTGGCCGACGGCGACTTCGAGCTGATTGCCGGAGAACGGCGCTGGCGGGCGGCTCAGCTGGCGGAGATAGATGCGATTCCGGCGGTAGTGCGGGAGGTCTCCGATGAGACCGCCGTTGCCATGGCGCTGGTGGAGAACATTCAGCGCGAAGACCTGAATCCCCTGGAGGAGGCCACAGCGCTGCGGCGTCTGGTGGATGAATTTCAGCTGACGCATCAGGAAGCGGCGGAGGCGGTTGGCCGCTCGCGCTCCGCGGTCAGCAATCTTATGCGCCTGCTGGAACTGGCCGCGCCGGTGCGCGAGCTGATCGATCAGGGACGGCTGGAAATGGGGCATGCACGGGCCCTGTTGGCGCTGCCGGAAACGCAGCAGGCGGCGGCGGCCCGGGAAATCATGGGCCGACAACTGTCCGTGCGGGAAACGGAGGCGCTGGTCAAACGTCTGCTGCAGCCGGGCAAGCCGCGTTCGAAAGCCGTGGATCCGGATATCCTCCGTCTGCAGGACGAGTTGACGGAAAAGCTCTGTGCCAAGGTGCGTATCCAGCATCAGTCTGGCGGCAGGCGCAAAGGCAAGGGCAAGCTGGTGATCAGCTACAACTCGGCCGATGAGCTGGAAGGCATCATCGGCCATCTGGCCAAGCGCTAGCGGTGAGGGCTGGCCGGTGACGGTCCAGATGGTTTTTTTGCCCTTGTTTCTATTGCCCCATAGAAAAATCAAATGGTAAAATAGGCGGTCTTTGTCGCTCGCGCAGCACGCTGCCGCGGTGAAAACGGCCCCGTCAGCGCCATCGGCGTTCGACCCCAGAGCCGTCAACATAAAGATGGGACATGAGCAGATGACCGTTCCGGCCGCGGTGAACAACCTCCGCATGACGCAACGGTGGCTGCGGGTGCAATCGCTGGTCGCGCTGTTGTTGGCGCTGATCGCTTACCCGCTAGCCGGTCCGGTGGCAGCCTATTCCGCCTTTTTCGGTGGTTTAGCAGCCTTTTTACCGGCCCTGCTGTTTGCGCTGATTGTGGCGCGCCGCTTCGGTGCTGAGAGCAACCGCTTTTTGCGCGCGGCGGTTCTGGCAGAGGCGCTGAAATGGTTGTTATGTGCGGTAATTTGCGTTGCCGTGTTCGTGGGCGTAAAGCCTCTGGCTGCCGGTTGGTTCTTTGCCGGCATGGGTCTGGTCATCATGGCCGGCTGGCTGGGGTTGATTTTCGCCAGTTAATACCCACCTTGGCGGTGGATCAG
>JABSSV010000169.1 GCA_013213875.1 Lysobacterales bacterium | reverse complement strand
TGATTGCGGTGCCGGTGAGCACGAGGCGACGCTGGAGCGCTACAAGCTCCATGTGCGCGCGTTAAGCCAGTCATTCATCACTCGGCATGTCACCGCAGGCGCATCTGTTTTTCATCCTTATCTGAAGGGAGGTATGGACCAAAAAATTGAGACGCTGGATGAAGGTATCCATTTCTTGAGGCAATCTGCGGGTCTGAAGCTTTCCTATAATCGTCGTAAACCGGTACCGAAGACGGGTCGCAGTTTGCGGCGTTTTACCCATGGCTATAGCAAGGTGCTTGGTTTTGGTTTGCCCTGCCGGTTTACGCGCAAGGTCCTGTTCATACACATACCGAAGGCTGGGGGCACGTCCGTACAAGATCGGCTTGATTTGAAAGGGCGGGGCCACCTGCGCTACGCGGATATACAAAATTTTGGTGAGTATTACAGCTTTACGATCACTCGCAATCCCTTCAGCCGCCTGGTATCGGCATTTCACTATTTAACTGATCGTGAACGGCTACCTATATGGGATCATGAAGAGAGTGACTATGTAGCGGCGTATGCGCAGGACTTTCGGCGCTTCGTGGTTGAGGTGGTCGCCAGCTTTGATATTTATCGTTCTATTCATCTAATCCCGCAGAGCTTTTTCGTCTGTGACGGAGACCGGATTATGGTCCATGAGGTTGTCTCCCTTGAGCATATCGAAGAAGAGATGTTGTCCATTCAGCGGCGTTTTGGCCGCATAGACGGCACCCCACACCTTAATCGAAGTCAGCATTTGACGACCGATTCTTACTATGACGATGAGACACGTGCGATAGTGAGAGAGGTTTATCGTCTGGATTTTCAGCGTTTCAATTATGACCCCCAGGGAGCGGTGGATGCGGCGCCCTTAACAAAACCAGAGGGCTACCTTCGTCCTGCCTGGCGATTGCTTTAGTTTGTCCCGACACTAAAGTTCAGGCGTTTCCAAAAGCGCGTCTCATTGGCCTCGGCCTCGGGTTATGAGTCCACACAGTTTTAACGATAAGAGCCCGAGCCTGTTAAGCGGGGCGCTGCTTGCTGCGGAGGGCAGGGCGCCGACTGAGGCCTCGCAGATTCACTCTTCTGCCGATTTGCTGCGCTTGGGCAGTTTCCAGTCCGGGCGTGGAAAATGACAGGTGTAGCCAAAGGGAATCCGCTGCAGATAATCCTGATGCTCCGGCTCTGCCTCCCAAAAAATCGGCGCCGGAGAGACCTGAGTGACCACGGTTCCTGGCCAAATACCGGACGCATCGACGTCCTCGATGGTCTCCAGAGCGACCTGACGCTGCTCATCGCTGGTATAGAAAATCTCCGAACGATAGGACGTGCCCCGGTCATTGCCCTGGCGATTGGGCGTGGTTGGATCATGAATCTGAAAAAAGAACTCCAGCAAGTCGCGATAGCTGATCAACGCCGGGTCAAATTGAATTTCAATCGCTTCTGCATGGCCCGGGTGGTGACGATAGCTTGGGTGGTCATTTTCCCCGCCCGTGTAGCCAACGCGCGTCGCGAGTACGCCGGGGCGCTTGCGGATCAAACCCTGCATGCCCCAAAAGCAGCCGCCAGCCAGTACAGCGCGGTCGTGATTCGTGCTCATGGTTCGGACTCCTTGTATCGGTAGCTGCTAAAAAGATGGGGTGTGCCGGGGCGTAATGCCAGAGGTGAGCGGCAATCTCTGCGCATTAGGGGCCGCAGAAACGTTTCCCTGAGCTGCTTCAAGCGTGCGCCCAACAGGGGGCATGAGCCGCACTCAGTCTCTTCGGTTGCAGGCGGAAACGGGCCTTGTGGCGATCGGTTAACCCCACCAAACGTTACGGGCATGGGCCGGGAATCACCTTTTCCACCGTGGTCGTGAAGGGGCTGAAGGCACTCTGGGAAGATAGGGGGACCACGGTCATTAGCGCCTTGTTACAGTCGGTGAAATCCAGCGTGATGGAGCCCCAGGGTTCGCGAATCACGTCGGCTGGCTTAAAGTTGCGCCCATAATCTGCCCCCCGGGTGATGACCATTTCATTGAAGACTAGTCGGTTGTTCTCCGGCACGCCAATGCCGATCAGCCAGGCCTGTTGCCCGTTCACATAGCTATAGAAGCTCAGCGCGTAAACATCGCTATCGCCCTGGGCGACCAGCTGGAAGCCTTCGCCGTCGCGGCGCGGATCGTAGAAGGTTCCCGCAAAGGGTTTGCTTGTCCGGGAACGGGGGGCCGCCTCGCAGGAGCCGGATGCGATCTTGGTGAAGTCCAGCGCCAACGCCTCGAAGCCGGGCAATTCCGGTGCCAGGGTGAGCGTGGCGTTGTTACAGTCTTCCCAGACCATCACAGCGCTACCAAAACGTTCCCGGATGACAGCGCTGGCGTGAAACGCTGTGCCCCAATTTGCTCCGGAGCTAATGGTGATGTTGTCGAATAAAACCTCCCCCTGATTCCAGTTTCCAGCGCTGATCAACCAGATCTGTTCGCCATTCAGAAACATGTAGCAGGTGAGCACAATGGCGGCTTCGTCAGCCTCAAGAGTCACCTGACATCCTTCACCATCACGCTGCGGATCGAAGTAGGTGCCGGCCACATGGCCGCGCTCAACGGACGCAATTTGAATCCGGTAGTACCCCAGGGATCCATAATCCGAGTAGCCATCTGACTCCGGGTCATCGAAACCGGTGCCATCTACGGAGAGGTAGTACACCCCCGCTTCCAGTTCCACATCAAAGCCGGCAGTCAGTGCCCGGGGCGGGTTGTCCTGGTCCAACTGCGAACCATTCACATCGTACAGCCGGGCCGAGATATCCAGGTTGGGTGCCAACGCATGGGGGCTTACGCGAATGCGGTAGGGGCCTTGCCGGTTAACGGAAAAAACAAAAAAGTCCAGGTCATCAGAGCGTTCGATAATCCCCTCGGCGAAGCTTGCCGCAGACAAATCGATGGGTGTTGCGGTTTCCGTTGATGAGCCATGATCATCCGGGCGATAGCCAAATCCGTTCCGGCTGGTGATAACCCGTAAGTCATTTTGGCCGTTGTTGGCATCGGTATATGCGCCATTGTCCCATTGGCTGAGGCCGTAGTTGGTCCAGCCCATGATGGGTGACCAGGCCGTTTTGCCTCGTCCGTGACCTTCGTAGTACTCCACGCCGCGGGTGGTGCCGTCATGCCGGAGTCCCAGTGTGTGTCCCACCTCATGCGACACGGAATCGGCGATCCAGAGCCAGGTTTCATATTCGTCCGGGTCATCGCCAGACCAGGCAAAAAGCTCCGTGTCTTCGCTGTCACTGAAGGAGCCCTGATAGGCCCAGGAGTAGTCGTAGGCATTGTGGTTGATCACCGCTCGTACACCCCACGCCTCATCGCCGTCGCCGCGCTTGCGGAGCGCTTCTAGGCCGGGAAATTCCGTGGTGACGTCTATTTCAAAGGGTAGAAAGTCTTCCGCTATGGACTGCCAGGCTTGTTGAATGATGGCGCGCTCTTTGGCTGAGAAGGTGTCCGGCGACCCCTCCAGGTTCCAGGCATCATAGCGATAGTATTCGTCAAACCAGTTCACTTCGTGGCCATCGAAATCCAGATAAATGACCTTGCTGGCGCCGGGAAGGCTGTGCAGTTTGAAGGTGTCTTCCATGGGCGCAGGCAAGCGCTGGCTGCCCTGGGCCTGCCGGGACACATCCTTGCGGTGCTGACCAATATGCTGATCATGCCCTGGAAAACGATCAACGATGCGCACAAAGCCTGTCGGGCTGACGGCATGCTCAGGACCACTCGCCCAGGCCAGGCTGGGCGACCACAGTAGAAGGCCCAGCAACGCGGGGCGCGGTAGCTTCAACGCTGCGATTAGCCTAAGACTTCTGCTGTTTTGCCCGGCCATAGGGGTTACCCGCTTAGCTCTTTCCTTAGCGCTTAAAAAGACGGCCCAGACATTATAGGCGGGTGCACAGAGGCGTGCTCCGTATGCTGCCCCGCCTGCATTCGTTGGCGGGTGTGTGGTAGCCAATTCATGCCCAGCCTATCGTGACTTTGTGGCCACCCCATGCCCTGCATGGCCGATGCGGAGACGTTGCTTTACGGGCAGGCAATAAACAGCACAATGCTAGAGAGATAGATGCTTGCGCGCTCCTTTTACTGCCAAAGCCGTTCAGAAATACAGCGGCTGCTTGCCGCATAAACCTCCGCATCCGCCGCGGCGCTTGGCTAACAGCACCGCGGCTGCCAAAGGCGGAATGAAAGGAATGCCTCGGCCAGTGCGGCGCTGTCGGGTCATTCTCTTCCTGTGCGCAGATGCGACTGGGCTAGCAGCATAAGGAGCATGCAAAGC
>JABSSV010000168.1 GCA_013213875.1 Lysobacterales bacterium | reverse complement strand
GGAACAGATTGAGCGCGGCGGTCCGGTAACCGTGACTCATCCCGAAATCACCCGCTATTTCATGACCATCGCCGAAGCCAGTCAGTTGATTATGCAGGCAGCGCTGCTGGGGTCCGGTGGTGAGATCTATGTGCTGGATATGGGTGAGCCGGTGCGAATCCGTTTTCTGGCTGAGCAGCTGATTCGTCTGGCCGGCAAGGAACCCGGGCGCGATATCCAGATCGTTTATACGGGCTTACGCCCGGGTGAGAAGCTGTTTGAGGAGCTGTTTCACGCGCTGGAGCCGAATGAGAAAACGGCGCATGAAAAAATCTTTTTGGCCCAGCCGCGCCCCGTTGACTGGAATGAACTGGCGGGCGAGTTGGGGCGCATGGAACGGGCCGTGCAGCAATATAATGTGCCCGTCCTGCGAGAATGCCTGGACCGGTTGGTGCCGGAGCTAAGTCGGTCCCGGAGACAGCAAGACCAGCAAGCGGTCGTCCCCCTTCACCGAACCTCTTAGCGGTAAAGCCCATGTCATCATCAGTCAGGACAGCAGTATTTCCTGTTGCCGGTCTTGGAACTCGCTTTCTGCCTGCCACCAAGGCGGTGCCCAAGGAACTTTTGCCGGTGGTCGATCGGCCACTGATTCAATATGCAGTAGAAGAAGCGTTTGCGGCTGGCGTTAAGCGACTGGTGTTCGTGGTTAGTCCCGGTAAGGAGAGCATTCTTCAGCATTTTGAACCGGATCTGAATCTGGAAGAGACCTTGGAGGCGGGTGGTAAGGAGCGCCTGCTTACTCGCCTGCGGGCCATTCTTCCCGCCGGCACGCAGGCACAGATCGCCCTGCAGGAAGAGCCGCTGGGGCTCGGTCATGCGGTCTGGTGTGCGCGCGATTTCATCAGCGCTGATGAATATTTTGCTGTGATCTTGCCAGACGATATGGTGCGCAATGACGGCCCGGGCGCTCTGGCACAGCTGGTTGCGACCCACCAGGAGACGGGGGGTGGCGTGATAGGTGTCGAGGAAATTGATCCGGCATTGACCGGTAGCTATGGCATTGCCGAGGTCGAGCGCGATGCCACGGGGCATCAGCGAATCAGTTCTCTGGTGGAAAAGCCCAGTCCGGAAGAAGCGCCTTCCAACCTTGGCGTGGTCGGACGTTACGTGCTGGATGGACGGCTGCTGGATACCCTGGCACGGATCGGTGCGGGGGCCGGTGGTGAGATTCAGCTGACCGATGGCATTGCGCAATTCATGCAGCAACATCCTGATTACGCACAGCCCCTGGCAGGGCAGCGCTATGACTGCGGGTCTCGCCTGGGTATGTTGAAAGCAAACGTGGATTACGCCCTGACCAAAGAATCCCTGCGCGCAGAATTGCTGGAACATTTAGCGCAAGCACTGAGGCAGTTCGGCTGACATGCCTCGTGTCCGGCCCAAAACAGACTGGCCCAAAGGCCGGGTAATTTTTCTGCCGCACCGGTCCCGGGTGCTGGCTGGAAATCCCTGGGAAGATCCGGTGCAGCGTGAGTTACCCGTGTATCTGCCAGCATCCTACCAGGCGACCGGTGCGCCGTACGTGGCGCTATGGGACTTTGCCGCTTTTACCAATTCCGGCCCGGGCCATCTGAACTGGCGCAACCAGGGTGAAGCGCTATGCACACGGCTGGATCGGCTGATAGGGGAGCAGAAAATGCCGCCGGTGGTAGTGCCTATGCCGGATTGCTATACCTCCCTGGGGGGCAATCAGTACATCAATTCACCAGCCGTCGGCGCCTATGCCGACTATCTGGTGGAAGAACTGGTGCCTCTGCTGTCAGAAGAGCTTAACGTTATCGATGACCGTTCCGGACGGGGTGCCTTTGGCAAGTCCAGTGGTGGCTACGGTGCCTTGCGCCACGCCATGCAGTATCCGCAGGTATGGGGTGGCATTGCTGCCCATGCCGCAGACTGTGGCTTTGACTGGGTCTATCGGCCGGAATTGCCGACCACATGCAGCGTGCTTGCGGAACATGGGGGCGACCCGCTGCGTTTTCTGAAGGTGTTCTGGCGCAATCGCAAGCTTGGTGGGCGCGATTTTTCCGTGCTGATGACGCTGGCCATGGCGGCCACTTACGACCCGGATCCGGAACAGCCCGAGCGTCTAAGGCTGCCCATGGACTTGCACACCTGCGCCTTGGATGAACGCCGCTGGGCGCGCTGGCTGGCACATGATCCCATCAACCTGGTAGCGGAACATGCGCAAGCGTTGAAACAACTTCACTGCTTTTATCTGGATGTGGGTAAACGGGACCAGTATCGCATTCAATTTGGGAGCCGTGAGTTAACCCGGCGACTGGAAAAAGCAGGCGTTCGTCACCACTATGAAGAATTCGAGGGGACGCATTCACAAATGGATTGGCGTCTCGATCATTCGCTTCCACGCTTGGCGCAGGCGCTTACAGCAGCCTGTGCCTAGAGACTGGAATCATCAGGTACGGCCATTGTGATTGATATCAAGCAGGGCGCCCAGGAGTACTTTCAGAAGCTCTTGCAGCAGCAGGAAGGCGACGGGCTTGGCCTTCGTATCCAGGTCTTACAACCTGGCACACCCAAAGCAGATTGTGATCTGCAGTTTTGTCCCGAAGACATGGCGCAGGATGATGACGTGCCCGTGTCCTTTGACGCTTTCACCCTGTTCGTGGCCAAAAGCAGCGTGCCCTGGCTGGATGATGCGTTGATCGATTTTGAGACCAGTGCCGGAGGCGGGCAACTGACCATCAAGGCGCCCAATATCAAGGGTACGGCGCCGGCGAGTGATGCAGCTTTGGAAGAGCGCGTGGACTGGGTTATTCAGTCAGAAATCAACCCGCGCCTGGCCTCCCATGGCGGCGTGGTCAGTCTGGAAACCATTACGGAAGATAAGGACGTAGTGCTGCGTTTTGGTGGCGGATGTCAGGGTTGTGGCATGGCAGACGTCACACTGAAAGAAGGGATTGAAAAAACCCTGCTGCAGGAATTTCCTGAATTGCGAGGTATTCTCGACGCCACGGACCATGAGCAGGGCGTTAATCCCTACTACGATAAATAGACATATCGTAGCGACCCTGTCGCACGGTAAGTCACAAAAAAGGCCGCGAATAGCGGCCTTTTTCTTTATCGTGTTTCGACCGGCTAGCGTTGGCGCTGCAGGGTTTTCACACCATCCGGTTGTGCCGCATAGAAAGCCGCCAGGTCGGCAATATCAGCGTCGGAAAGCTGTCCGGCGAAGCCCGCCATAATGACATTCTTACGGTCGCCGCTGCGATAGGCGCGCAGTGCATGGGCCAGATAATCTTCGTGCTGACCAGCGAGGATCGGGTAGATCGGCGCCGTACCGAGTCCGTCAGCCCCGTGGCAGGCGTGGCAGGTGGCGGCTTTTTCCGCGCCCGCCTGGGCATCACCCTTGGCCAGAGCCGAGCCGGAGATGCTGGCGGCCAGCAGTGCCGCGATCAAAGTGGGCGTGCGCATTATTCCTGGCCTCCGTCGGTTGATAACCAGGCAGCGATATCGGCGATGTCTTCATCGCTGAGGCTTTCCGCATGCAGGTTCATGGTCGAATGTTTGCGTTCGCCGGAACGATAGGCCTTGAGAGCAGATTCCAGATAGGCGGCGTTTTGTCCGGCCAGTCGCGGTACGTGAAAAGTCGGATAAACATTCACATAGCCCGGAATGCCGTGACAGCCCGTGCAGGTGTAGCCTTTGATCTTGCCGGCCTCTGCATCAGCAGCAAACGTCGATAGCGGGGTTAGCAGGGCCAGTAGCAGGCCGGAAAAGAGCAGGTTGCGCATTGGGTCATCGTCTCTGGATGATTCTTTCAGAGCGAGATTATACCGAGGTCGGTGGCTAAACCAAAGGCCTCCGGCGCAAGAATGTTGGCTTTCGCCAGTCAATGGTTGATCTGGCCATAAGCCAAGCGTCTTGACCCTCTTCAAGGCAAGAAAAACATCAGAAAAACAGCTGCCTAAAGCATCGGTACAGTTTTTGCATTAATGCATTTGCAAGACCTGTTTCCCCGGTGCCGCTGGTATCCGCACCATTCGGACCGGGGAATTTATCGGGTGGTGGATGCAAGGGTGATTCTGGTTGATGCCTTGTATCTGCCGCCCGATATCTTGTTTCGACTCAACAAAAATCCCGTGATGGAGTGCGAAGGTTATCCAGCATATGACTGTAATCTTCAAGGCGCCGGGCGATCAGATGCTGTACCGCACCATCGCTTTCAAGCACGCCATCGACCCGTATTAATCGACTGTGTAGCAGCACGGCACGCTGTTGCTCGAACAGATAGGGCCAGCACACCACATTCAAGGTGCCGCTTTCGTCTTCCAGAGTCAGAAACAGGGTGCCCTTGGCGGTAGCTGGCCGTTGACGCAGGATCACCAGGCCGCAAGCGCGTACCGGCGTGCCATGGGGCAAGCTGAGCAGCAGCTTGTTCAGCCGCACCCGACGGGACTGCAGCTGT
>JABSSV010000167.1 GCA_013213875.1 Lysobacterales bacterium | reverse complement strand
GTTTTGCCGGCATCCGGGTGCGAAATGATGGCGAAGGTGCGCCGTCGCTCCAGTTGTTCTCTCAGTTCAGACATACAGTTCGACAGGTCATGCAAAGCGCGCCATTTTAGCAGCCTGTGATCGGCGGAGTACGGATTCGTGCCGCTACTGGCGTGCGGCCAGCACACCACGCAGGCGCTGGGGCCTATCCGGATCCATGCTGCCGCCGTCGGGCAGGTAGAAGCGCAGGGGCAGAGACTCCAGGGCCATACCGATATTGATCTGCACCACAAAATGTAGATGGGGCCCGCTGCTGTAGCCAGAATTGCCCGAATTGGCCAGCCAGTAGCCTTCGGGAATGCGCATGCCCGGACGCACACGCAGGCTGTTGCGCTGCAGATGTGCATAGACGGCCATGCTGCCGTCGTCATGCAGGATGCGTACGAAGTTGGCCTTGCTGGCCAGCGCCGGATCTACCCGGCCAAGGTCCGGAAAGCGCTGCATGGCGTCCATGACCACGCCCCCGCGCGCGGCGAGAACCGGCGTGCCAATCGGCATGCCAAAATCAATGGCGTAGCGATTGGCGGCGTCATTGTGGGTATGCGTATCGTCCAGTCCCTGCGAAATCGGAAACGACGAGTCACGCGCAAAAGGCGGGTAGAAAGTCAGCTGCTCCGGCAGTCGGTCCATGGGCCGCCCCGGAACGGTCAGATAGCTCACGCGATAGCTAAAGGCTGCCTTTGCATCCGTTGCACTGACTGTGAGTAGTCCCCTTTCCGCGTCAGCAGGCAGCACGAAGCGGGCCGGGAGTTCGGGCTGGGTGGTGACGTTTTTCGCCTCCGTCAGTCTCAGTTCAAGCTCCGCCGGGCCATGCAAGTGGTTATGGAAAAAATGCCGCGGTCGGCGCTCCGTGCCGGCGCGACGTTCTGATACCCGACTGCGCGGCATATACGGCATGGCCAGTGCTTCGAAGGGCGTTTGCCCGGGGGGAGGACGGTCCGCATAGTGCCAGCGTCCATCGTCATCCTGCCATTTGTAAACGGCCTGCGCGTTAGCTAGTGAGCTGACAAGTACGCCAAGGATCAGCAGGCGCCGCCGGCATCGAATGGCTGTCGGCCTGCGGCTCAGCATTCAATAACGTTGACCGCGAGTCCTCCGCGCGATGTTTCCTTGTAATGGTTCTTCATATCGGCACCGGTTTCGGCCATGGTCTTGATCACCTTGTCGAGGGATACGACGCCCACGCCATCACCCTGTAGGGCCAATCGTTGGGCGTTGATGGCTTTCACCGCGGCCATGGCATTGCGTTCTATGCAGGGGATTTGCACCAGCCCGCCCACGGGATCACAGGTCAGACCAAGGTTGTGTTCCATGCCAATCTCGGCCGCATTTTCGATCTGTGACAAGCGCCCGCCGGTGGCGGCAGTCAGGCCGCCGGCCGCCATGGAACAGGCCACGCCGACTTCTCCCTGACAGCCTACCTCTGCACCTGAGATCGATGCATTCAGCATGTAAAGAATGCCGATCGCGCCGGCCGTCAGGAGAAAATCCATGACCCCGCGCTGATCCGCCCCCGGTACGAACCGCAGGTAGTACTCAAGCACGGCCGGGATAATGCCCGCCGCCCCGTTGGTCGGCGCTGTTACCACCCGGCCACCGGCCGCATTTTCCTCATTCACGGCCAGTGCAAACAGATTGACCCAGTCCAGGGCCGTGAGCGAGGTATCACCGGTGGCCCGCTGCGTCTCCAGCGCCATATGCAGCGCCGGTGCCCGACGCTTGACGCGCAGGCCGCCCGGCAGAACGCCTGGGCTGTCGCAGCCGCGTCGAATGCAGCCCTGCATGGCGCTATGAATTGCTTGCAGTCCACTCTCAATGGCGTCGTCCGTTCGCCAGGCGCGTTCGTTTTCCCACATTAACTGGGGGATCGAAAGCTTGCGTTCCCGGCAGCGCTCCAGCAATTCGCTGGCGGTGCTGAATGGATGCGGCAAGGGCGTCTCGTCCTGCACAATTCGATCGGCAGCTGCTTCATCCTGATTGACCACAAACCCGCCACCGACCGAGTAGTAATCCCGCTCTATCAGTAGCTCACCGCTTGCACTGTAGGCGCTGAAACGCATGCCATTGGGGTGGTAGGGCAGGGACTCGCGTTTATTGAATGTCAGGTGCTGCTTGGGATGAAACGCGATCGCCCGGCGGCCGTCGAGTGTGATTTCACCAAGGTCCGCGACCCGCTGTAACTTGCCGTCGATCGTGTCCGGGTCGACGCTATCCGGTGCATCACCCAGCAGTCCGAGCATGACTGCCTTGTCCGTGCCATGGCCCCGCCCCGTATGGGCCAGGGACCCGAACAGCTCGGCCTGCAAACGGTCCGTTTGTTCCAGCAGACCGCTATGGTCCAGGCGTTGTACAAAAGTGCGGGCCGCCCGCATAGGGCCAACCGTATGTGAACTGGATGGGCCGATGCCGATTTTGAAGAGTTCGAAAACGCTGACTGCCATAGTGCGTTCCTGAGCCGTGAGCCGGTGAATGCTACACCTTTGCGCACCGCCAGTCGGGGGCGCCCATAGGCTCGAGTATGATACGCCATTGTCCGTCGCAACCGGACAGGTAACCGTTTCCGGAGTTTCCTTATGTCACAAACTGCTACACGATCGCTGCGTTTTTTCAGCAGACCTGACTGCCCCCTGTGTGATGAGGCGGAATTGCTGCTCCAGGATCTAGGCGCGGCCCTGACTTATGTGGACATTGAAGACAGCATCGAGCTGCTGGATCGCTATGGTGCTCGCGTTCCGGTGCTGCAGCGCAGCCGTGACGGCGCGGAGTTGGACTGGCCCTTTGATGCTGAGCGCGCGCGCAGTTTCATTGACGCCGGGTGAATTCGCCGCAGGCGCCAGGCAGATGCTAGCGTTGCGAACCGTTGATGGCGCCGCTAACCAGGTTTAGCAGTTTTTCCACCGTGTCGCGCAGCAGCAGAAAC
>JABSSV010000166.1 GCA_013213875.1 Lysobacterales bacterium | reverse complement strand
GCATCATGATGGTCTTACCCGCCTTGGGCGGTGAAACCACCAGGCCGCGTTGACCGAAGCCAATGGGTGCAACCAGGTCAATGATGCGAGCGGTAATGTCTTCCGTGCTGCCGTTGGCCCGTTCCAAGGAGGCCTGCTTGGTGGGGAATTCGGCGGTCAGGTTTTCAAACAGGATTTTGCTTTTCGCAGCGTCCGGTGCTTCGTAGTTAAGCTTCTCGACCTTCAACAGCGCAAAGTAGCGCTCCGAGTCTTTCGGTGGCCGGATTTTGCCTTCCAGCATATCGCCGGTACGAAGGCTGAAGCGTCGAATCTGACTGGGTGAGACGTAGATATCGTCCGGACCGGCCAGATAGGAAGAATCAGCGGAACGCAGGAAACCAAAACCATCCTGCAGAATTTCCAATACGCCCTGGCCATAGATGCTCTCGCCACGTTTCGCGTGAGCCTTCAAAATAGAAAAAATCACATCCTGTTTGCGCGAACGGGCGACGCCGTCCAGGCCCATTTCATTGGCCAGTTCCAGCAGTTCCGCAACGGGTTTTTGCTTTAATTCGGTAAGATTCATGATGATCAGAAAAGAGGGGTGATGGGCACAGCCCGCCTAGGGATTCAGGTCTGCGCATTGCGCGCCTGCTCGTTATTTTCTTATGGGTAACAGCGAGGTCCGGGATTTATCATTCGAACGTATCCGAAACATCTATTCCCCATCGTTAACGTCTATGCGTTTTTATGACTGGGGAATGCGCTCGGTAGGGGTAGGACACCCGCTGCGACAGAGCCAAGTTAGCACGTTAGCTGGAGCGCGTCCAGCCTGTGGGAAAGATCGCTAGATTTGAGCCATAGCGCGCTGCGGACACAGGCTTGCAGATCCTGTGTCCGTGTGACCGCTGGCTCAGATGTTTTCTTCGACGAAACCTTGCAGGGCACCTTTCGGGATGCCGCCAACTTTCATGGCCTGGATGTTGCCGTCTTTGAAAATCATAAGCGTGGGAATGCCACGCACGCCATACTGATTGGGCGTCACGGGGCTGGAATCCACGTCCATCTTGGCGACCGTGATCTTGCCTTCAAACTCGTCTGCCAGCTCGTCGAGGACCGGTGCGATCATTTTGCAGGGACCGCACCATTCCGCCCAGAAGTCGACCAGCACGGGGCCGTCTGCTTTCAGTACTTTGTCTTCAAAGTCACCGTCGGTGACGTGGATAATGTTTTCACTCACGATCTTTCTCCTTTACCGGGCGTGGGTCTGACTGGTGCCGGGACGCCTGCCCAGAGTAAAATGTTGTTTTTAGGGGTCCGGTGGGTGCATGTTGCCCGCAAGCGGGCCATACCATTGACCAGGATCCGCCATTCCCTACAGGACTGCCTGTCGATTTGAAGGCATAGCCCCGGATTTTCAAGGGCCCAAGTCCCGAAGTTTTTGCGTGTTCCCGCTCTGCGGAAACCAAGAGTTTATGTCTCAAACCAAAACAAAAAACCCTCTGTCCGACGTTGCATTTGCTGATCTCGGTCTGGATGCCGCCATTATGGAAGGCATCAACGCCGCCGGCTTTACGCACTGTACGCCGATTCAGGCACTCACGCTGCCGCCGGCCCTGGAAGGCAAGGATGTAGCCGGTCAGGCGCAGACCGGAACGGGCAAAACCGCTGCTTTCCTGCTGGTGATCCTACAGCGTTTGTTGCAGCAGGACACACGCGCGGAGCGGGGTCATCACCCCGGCGCTGTGGTCATTGCCCCGACCCGCGAATTGGCGCTGCAGATTCACAAGGATGCGGAAACTTTGTGCCAGGCCACCGGGCTGACCCTGGGTCTGGCCTATGGTGGCATCGACTATGACAAGCAGCGGCAACATCTGGAGGCGGGTGTCGATATCCTGATCGGTACGCCCGGGCGCATGATTGATTACTTTAAGCAGCGGGTTTTCGACCTGCGGCACATTCAGGTGGCGGTTCTGGATGAGGCAGATCGCATGTTTGATCTGGGCTT
>JABSSV010000165.1 GCA_013213875.1 Lysobacterales bacterium | reverse complement strand
TCACTGAGCCCGCGGGCGCCGACACCCTCCACCAGCAGACCGCTGTCCGTGCGACTGAAACGTGCACCCAACTGGCTCATGGCATGTTGCGTGGCCATGGTATCGCCCGCTTCGAGCAGCCCCTCGAGCGGGGAATCTCCCGCCGCCAGACCGCCAAAGATCAGCGCTCGATGGGATATGGACTTATCACCGGGTGGACGCAGCTCCCCTTTCAGCGGCGCCGTTGCCGGCGAGACCTCAAGACGCATGTCAAACGAGACTCTCAGCCAGAGCCGCCAGCAGCCGCTCATTCTGATCACTGGTGCCAATGGTCACGCGCAGCCACTCAGGCAGCCCGTAGTTAGCAACCGGGCGAACGATAACGCCTCGCTGCATCAGACGCTCATTAACCGGGTCCGCCGCGCGCTCAAGGTTTACCAGCAAAAAGTTGCAGGCCGAGTCCACATAGTCCAGCCCCAGCTGATCTAGGCCAGTTTTTAGCTGCTGCATACCTTCCGCATTGCCCTGCACCGAGCGGCGAATAAACGCCTGGTCCGCAAGCGCCGCTTCTGCACCGGCGAGCGCCAGGCTGTTGACGTTAAAGGGCTGCCGCAGTCGATTAAGCACCGCCGCAATCGCGGGTGAGGACACGCTGTAGCCCACCCGTACTCCCGCCAGTCCGTAAGCTTTCGAAAAGGTCCGGCTCACTACCAGATTCGGGTACTGGGCCAGCCAGCCACTCACATCTGGCGCACCACGATCCAGTGCGTATTCGTGATAAGCCTCGTCAATGACAACGATCACATGCGCAGGGACCTTGTCCAGGAAGCGCCGTAGTTCCGCCTCCTCCAGCCAGGTCCCGGTCGGATTGTTGGGATTAGCGACAAAAACCAGCGCCGTGCGCTCGTTGATCGCCGCAGCCATGGCCTCCAGATCGTGACCCAGCGGCTGCGCGTGATCGAGACCATTGGCAGGCACTACGCAGGCCTGCGCGCCGGCCGCCTGCGTCGCAATCGGGTAAACCGCGAAACAGTACTGCGAGAAGATGGCCTCCCGTCCGGGCTCCAGAAAACACTCCGCCAGCAGCGCCAGCACATCGTTGGAGCCATTGCCAAGCGTCACACATTCGGGTGCGCAGCCATGCAGCTCAGCCAGCTTCCCGCGCAGTGAATAGCCCCCACCATCAGGATACAGCCACAGGTCAGCCAACTCGGCCTGCATGGCAGCAATAGCGGCTGGACTAACACCGAAAGGATTTTCATTGGACGCCAGCTTGACCACGTCACTTACCCCGTACTCCCGCTCCAGTTCGCTGATCGGCTTGCCGGGCTGATAGGGATGCAGGCCCTGCACACCGGCCACCGCCAATTGCTCCGGGTCGCAGCCACCCAGGCTCAAAGTCTTGCTCTGCAAATCGCTCATGGTTTAATCCGTCGTTTCGCCGGGAAGCCGCGCCAACACTGCGTAGGGATAGGACCCCAGCAGCCGGCACTTGCCGCCCAACTGATTCATGGTTGCCAACGCACTGGCCAGCGGCTCCTCAGCCGCATGGCCGTCAACGTCGATAAAGAAAACATACTCCCACTTGCCGCCCGGTGAAGGACGCGATTCGATCCGCGTCATATTGATGCCACTGGCCGCTAGCGGTGCCAACAGGGCGTGCAGCAAACCGGGCCCCTCATCACCGGCCAGCAGCAGCGTGCTCTTGTCATTGCCCGATGGGGCAAACAACTCGCGGCCGATGACCAGAAAGCGCGTGGTGTTGTCTTTCTGATCCTCGATATCCGTGAACAGAGCGGGCAGCCCATAGACCTCCGCGGCCGAGAGTCCGGCGATGGCCGCCGCCTCCGGCGCATTCCGTACCCGGCGCGCGGCCTCCGCATTACTGCTCACGGCGATGAGTTCAACGCCCGGAAGGTTGCGTTGCAGCCACCCCTTACACTGGGAAAATGACTGCTGGTGGGCATACACACGATCCAGCGTCGACAAACTCTGCGAATGGGTGAGCAGGTTGTGGTGAATACGCAGCTCGACCTCGCCGCAGATCTTCAAATCGGCGTCAATAAAACGGTCCAGGGTGTGAGTCACCACGCCCTGGGTGGAATTTTCAATCGGCACCACCCCGAAATCTGCTTCTTCGCCCTGCACCTGGGCAAACACATCCTCAATGGTGGCCTGGCCGGCGGCCAGCACCGAGTGTCCGAAATGCCGGTGTACGGCCTGCTGGGTGAAGGTACCTTCCGGCCCCAGGTAAGCGATTTTCATGGGCTCCTGCTGCGCCAGACAGGCTGACATGATCTCCCGAAACAGCCGCAGCATCTCCGAATCACTCAAGGGCCCCTCATTGCGCTCCAGCACACCGCGCAACACCTGCGCCTCCCGTTCGGGACGGTAGTAGCCGACAGCGCTGGACTGCGCGCCCTTACTCTGCGCGACCTGAAAGGCCAGCCTGGCCCGTGTGCTGATCAGTTGTTGAATCTCACTGTCCAGCGCATTGATCTGCGCCCGCACTGATGCCAGTTTTTTATCGTTATCGCTCACATTGCCTCCAGCTTTTATACCGCGGCCTCTCGCGCCAGCGGGCCGACCATTGTACTGGCAGCAGCGCCAGTCACCTAGCCTTTAGGCGCGTTTGCACATGGCTGTTACACTGTCACGCTGTTGGCAACCGAGCCTGATGTAAATCTATGTCGCAGATCGATATCAACGCAGCGCATACCCTGTCCCGGGAAGAGGCCCAGGCGGCAGCGGACAGCCTGTCTCAGGATCTGGCCAGAAAATTTGACATTGACTATGGCTGGGACGGGGATGTGATTCACTTCGAACGCCCGGGCGTGCAAGGGCAAATCGCGGTGACAGACCATGAGATTCATATTCAGGCCTATCTGGGCATGATGCTGACCCTGCTCAAAGCCCCCATCGAGCAGGAAATCATCCGCTATCTGCGAGACGAATTCGGCTGCGACTGCTAGGGGTCGAAAGGTCGTGGATGCTGCGCGTAAAGCCGCTGCATGGCGCGCGTCTCTCGCCGCACGATAATCGCTGCAAACTCATCCGCGCCGCCCATGGCCCGAAAGGCGCGCAGGCCGCGCTCAAGAAATTGCTGTAGAGCGCCGAAACCGGCCGCCCTGG
>JABSSV010000164.1 GCA_013213875.1 Lysobacterales bacterium | reverse complement strand
GCCGTATGCCACTTGAGCTCACGCTGGTAGTCAAAGCGGGCCCAGAGGTCGGGCGGCAGCTCGCCGCGCTGACACTCGATATCGGCCAGCGCAAGGTTGGCCTTCAACACCGGTGACCAGGTGGTGCATTTGACCTCACCCACCTGTTTGCCGTCCTTGCCAGCGTAGACAAAGGCTTCCCCCACGGGCTTGTTGCCTTCCACCACCAGCTTGCTCAGCAGCCGCTGCAGTGGTTTTTTCCGCGCCGCAAGAATGGCTTGCCGGCCGGTAAAGTGCCCTTTGTCAGCCTGTACCAACCAGCCCAAACCCACCTCGTCCGGCGTGCGGTCATGACCGGCCCGGACGGTAGCTTCGGCGCAGTTGAAATCAAAGCCGGGCATGATGAACCCGGCTTCGATGCGCACCATTTCCAGCGCATCCAGGCCCATGGCATGAATGTCGTAAAGGCCCTGCACGGCAAAGATGGTGTCCCAGCCGGCCAGGGCATGCTCGGGCTGAAACCACAGCTCATAGCCCAGATCGCCTGTGTAGCCCGTGCGCGAAACCAGCACCGGCGCACCGGCCAACCGCAGTTCCTTCACATCGAAAGGCTTAAGCGTCTCAATACCCTCCAGGCCAGCTTGCTGCAGCACGGAACAACTGGTCGGCCCCTGCACGGCCAGCGCCGGCACCGCGTGGGTCTCCACCTCAATGGTGACTTCAAAGCCTACGGCGGAGGTCAGCAGCCAATCCAACTGATGATGCTGGGCACAGAGGCGATAGTCCTGCTCCCCCAGTTGGAACACGGTGCCATCATCAATCACCTTGCCTTCGTCGTTACACCAGATCACGTAGCTCACGCGCCCGGGGCGCAGCTTGGCCAGATCGCGTGTCACCAGGCGATCCAAAAAGGCCCGCGCGCCCGCGCCACGGATGCGGTATTTCTCCATGGGCGTGAGGTCCATGACCGCACAGCCGCTGCGCACCGCGAAATATTCCGTAGACAGCTTGTCCACCACGCGCGGCACCTTGTAGCCGTTCCAGCTGGCCCAGTTCTCCGTGTTTGACAGAGACTCCATGCGACCAAGAAAGGCCGAGCCCTGCAGTGCCTGGCGAAAATGTTCATGTTCCAGTTTCATGCAGCACTTCCCGTGGCCAGCACCCGCTGCGCGGCCAGCTTGCCCGGCAGCCCGTGAACACCGCCGCCGGGGTGTGCGCCGGCGCTGCACAGGTACAGACCGGCAACCGGCGTCTGATACTGGGCCGCCCCGTAGAGGGGACGCATCATGAAGGACTGGTGTAGCGTAAGCTCCCCATGGTGCCAGTGACCCCGTACCGCGCCGGTGCGCGCTTCGATATCGACCGGCGAGAGGAATTCAGCGACCACCACCTGCTCACGCAAGCCCGGGGCCAGGCCTTCCAGCTGATCCAGCAGCTGCTCCTGCAGCGCCGCCTTGTGAGCGTCCCAGCCGCCCTTCAGGCTATAGGGCATAGCGCTGACATTAACGCTCATCACATGATGCCCCGCTGGCGCCAGTTCCGTCTCGTGCTCGCTGGGCAGCGCAATTTCCAGCACCGGCTCCGCGGCAGCTTCGCCGTATTTGGAGCCGTTGAAGGACCGCTCTACGTAGCGAGCATCGGGAGCGAACAGCAGGCGCTGTCCATGCTGGTCCGCATCCAGACCGGCAAAAGCCGGCCGCTCACGCAGCCCCAGATGGAGCTGGGCCACCACGCCCTCGCCGCGAATCTGCCGGGCGCGCTGGGCAAACTGAGCGTCCAGTGCCGGGGCGCCCACCAGGCAGCCAAAGGTCGCCCGCGGGTCAAGCGCAGAAACCACGCGGCCGCTACTCAGTGTCTCGCCATCTGCCAGCACCACACCGGTGACCTGGCTGCGGTCGACGGAAATTTGTTGCACGGGCTGGCCTTGGCGCACCTGGACACCCGCCGCCTGCGCAGCGGCCAGTAGCGCATCGCTCAGATTGCCTGCACCGGTTCGCACGGCAGACAGGGCACCATGGCGCGCCGGAAAGCGGCGCTGCAACCAGCTCATCACCGTGCCCGGGGTACGGGGCCCCATTTGACAGCCCAGCACCGCATCTGCGGCCAGCGCGCCCTTCAACCGCGGGTCGGTAAATCCGTCGTCCAGCACGTCATAGATATTCATAGCCAGCAGGCGCAGGAATTCATACATGCGCTCGCGACCCAGGCCAAAGCGAATTTTCCAGGCCAGTTTCATCAGCGTGTTGCGATCGGCGCTGGAGAAATCCTTGAGCCGCGGCGGCGGCCGGCCAAACAGGGGCGCCAGCGCCTCCAGAAAGTCATCCGCCTGCTGCCGAAAAGCAGGCCATGCGGCCTGATCCTCGGCGGGAATATCAACACCTTCGAGCCGGTCCTCATGCAGGGTCAGATGGCGGCCATCCGCTGCCAAGGCGACCGTCGCTACCGGCGTGCCGGCCTGGTATCCGTGCGCGGCCAGATCAAGCTGGCGACACAAATCCGGATCCAGGGGATAGGCAAAAGGCGCGGTGGGTGCGCGGTAGCCATCGCCAAAGGCCAGGCCACGGGCCATGCCACCGACCTCTTCCGCGGCCTCTAGCAAGACCACCGAATGGCCGGCGCGGGCCAGCAGAGTAGCGCAGACGAGACCGTTATGGCCGGCGCCGATTACGATTGCATCAGTCATCGCTAAAGGCCTCCGGCGTACTATCAGGCTTGCGCAGGTCGCGGAGAATCTCGCGCGCAGCGTTGGCGCCCGGCGCGCCCATGACGCCGCCCCCGGGATGGGTAGAGGAGCCACACATATAGAACCCTTTGGCCGGGCCGCGATACTGCGCGTAGCCGGGGAAGGGGCGGTTAAAGAGCAACTGATCAAAGGTCAGCTCACCCTGGAAAATATTGCCTTCCGTGAGACCTACCTCGTTTTCCAGTTCCCGCGGCGTGCGAATTTCCGCATGCAACAGCAAATCTTTGAAATCCGGGCTGTACTCGGCAATCTGATCAATCACCACCTGGCCAAAGGCATCGCGCTTGGCATCGGTCCAGCCGCCCTCCGGCTGCACCGGGCAGTACTGCACGAACACGGTCATCATGTGTTTGCCCGGCGGCGACATGGTGGGGTCGTACTGGGTGGGTATGAGCGTGTCGCAGTAAGGATCGGCAGACCAGCGGTCCTCCTTCCAGTCATCATAGGCGCGCTCAAGCCGCTCCAGCGTGTCAGTGAAATGCATATGCCCCAGCGTTAGCGGTGAATCCTTCGGCAGGGCAGGAAAACTGGGCATGCCATCAAGGGCAATGTTGACCTTGCCAGACGAGCCTCGAATCTTGAACTGGCGCGCGGCCTTAAGCACTGCCGGCGGCACATCATTCTCATCCATGACCTGGGTGAAGGTACGCCGCGCGTCGAGATTGGAAACCACCACGGGAGCATGAATTTCCTCACCGCTTTCCAGTCGGACACCGGCCGTGCGGCCACCGCGAATGAGGATCTGATCGACCTTGGCATTAGTGCGGATGCTGCCACCATGCGCCTGCAGCGCAGAAGCCAGGGCGCCCGATACGGCGCCCATACCGCCCCGGGCGAAACCCCAGGCACCCACATTACCGTCCACATCGCCCATGGCATGGTGCAGCAGCACATAGGCCGTACCCGGTGAATAAACCCCGAGACCGGTACCGATAATGCTGCCCCCGGAATAATGCGCGAGGATCGCCTCGTTCTCGAAATAGTTCTCAAGATACTCGGCGATGGACATGGTGAAGAAGCGAATAAATTCGTAAATCTGCGCCTCGCTGAGTTCGTAGAACTTTTTCAGCAGCCAGGCAAATTCCATAAAATCGCGCGGCCGGAAAGAACCCGGATCCGGCGGCGTGCGCAGCAGAAAGTTACGGATCAGCTTGCACCAGCGCATGACATCAGCATCGAAGCGCACCGCCGCATCCGCATCCCGCAGGCTATGCCGCATCAATTCGCGACGCCGCACATGCGGATCGTAGTAGCTGCCGAAATAATCACCATCCTGCTTGAAGGTCATGCTGGCTGTAAGGGGGATCACCTTCAGGCCATGCCGCCCGAGGTCCAGGGCCTGATAGATTTCCGGTCGAAACAGGCTGCAGACATAGGAGCAGTTGGAGTATTTCCAGCCCGTATGCAACTCACGGCTCACGGTGGCACCGCCCGTATGGTCATTTTTCTCCAGCACCAAAACATCCAGACCGGCTTTCGCCAGAAAGGCCGCATTGGTCAACCCGTTGTGGCCTGCGCCGACCACGATAGCGTCATATCGTTGCATGGCGTTCGATGCTACCGGCAGCGCTGGTCAGAGACCAGAGGCGAAGGGTGAAAATTTCGCGCTGCGGCGGGAATTTTGTCGCCAAAAGCACTGAAAAGTGCACTTTTGCTTGGCTGTGATACAGTGCGGCGGATTTATAAATCCACAAAACCGCAAAAGGGAGTACGAAAGAGATGACAGGTTTTACCCTTACCCTCACAACGGCTCTGTCCCTACTGGGCCTCGTGATTGCCTTTTTCTACATGAAGAAAGTTACCGGCGTGCCCCTGGATCTCGGGCTTGAGGAGAAAGATGCCTCACGCCTAAGGTTTATTCACGGCGCCATTGCCAAAGGTGCCATGGCCTTTCTCAAGGCCGAGTATCGCGTCTTGTTTGTGTTTATGGTCGCCTTCGCCATCTTTATCGGCCTGGTCATCAACTACAACGTCTACGACGCCAGCCATACGGAAGTCACCGGCAAGGTCATGGGCTGGTACACGGCCGTAGCATTTCTTTTTGGCGCCTTGATTTCGGTCGCCTCCGGCTACATCGGCATGAAAGTTGCCACGGCCGGTAACGCGCGCACCACGGTCTCTGCCAAGGCAGACATTGGCAGCGCCTACAAGGTAGCCATCAACTCCGGTGCGGTAATGGGTTTTGCTCTGGTAGGCCTGGCCACTCTGGGCCTAGTGCTGATTTACCTGTTCATGAGCTGGGCACTGGCGGACATTGGCCAGCACAACAACCACGTGCTCATGGAAGTGATCGCCGGCTTTGGCCTGGGCGGCTCTACCATCGCACTGTTCGCGCGCGTTGGCGGCGGCATCTTCACGAAAGCCGCTGATGTGGGCGCGGACCTGGTAGGTAAGGTTGAGCAGGGCATCCCTGAAGATGACCCCCGCAATCCGGCCGTTATTGCAGACAACGTGGGTGACAACGTGGGTGACGTGGCGGGCATGGGTGCTGACCTGTTTGGCTCCTGCGCCGAATCCACCTGCGCGGCCATGGTGATCTCTGCCATTGCCTTCGCCGGTGATCCGAACGCGCTGCTCTATCCGATTCTGATCAGCGCCGTGGGCATTCCCGTCAGCCTGATCACCAAGCTGCTGGTGGGCGTGAAAACCGAAGACGACGTAGCGCCTGCGCTCATGAAGCTGCTGATCATCTCCAGCGTGCTGATGGCCGTGATCATGTATCCGCTGACGAAAATGCTGATCCCGGACACCTTTGTAATCCTTGAGGGCGGCGACAGCTACAGCAATATGGGCGTTTACTGGTGCTTCCTGTCGGGCCTGATTGCCGGCCTAGCCGTCGGACTGCTCACCGGCTACTACACCTCAGAGAACTATGCGCCGGTAAAAGAAGTGGCCAAGTCCACGGAAACCGGTGTGGCGACCAACATCATTTACGGCCTCGCGCTGGGCTATAAGTCCACCGTGCTGCCCTATCTGTGCATCGCTGTCAGTATCTTTGTTTCCTGGCAACTGGCCGGCATGTACGGCGTAGCCATTGCCTCGCTGGGCATGCTGGGTACGCTGGTGATCGCCCTGATGATCGACGCCTATGGCCCGGTCGCCGACAACGCGGGCGGCATCGCCGAGATGGTGGGACTGGAATCAGAAGTGCGGCGCCGCACGGACATTCTGGATTCCGCTGGCAACACCACGGCCGCCATCGGCAAGGGCTTCGCGATCGGCGCTGCCATTCTGACCTCGCTGGCACTGTTCGCGGCCTTCCTGACCGCATCCAACGCCATGCTAATCAGCAAGGGCCTGCCGGAAGTCAGCGTTAACCTGCTGGACCCACTGGTCTACACCAGCCTGTTTATCGGCGCGGTGCTGCCCTTCCTGTTCACGGCCATGACCATGAAATCGGTGGGTAAAGCGGCCTTTGACATGATCGAGGAAGTCCGCCGCCAGTTCCGTGATATCCCGGGCATTATGGAAGGCACGGGAGAGCCGGATTACGCCCAGTGCGTGGACATCTCCACCAAAGCCGCCCTGCGCGAAATGATTGCTCCGGGCATTCTCATCATGGCCACCCCGCTGGTGGCAGGCTGGCTGTTTGGCGTATCGGCAGTGGCCGGCATTCTTGCAGGCTCGCTGGTGGCTGGTGGCGTACTCGCCATCAGTTCCTCAAACTCCGGCGGCGCCTGGGACAATGCCAAGAAATTTATCGAGGCGGGCAACCACGGCGGCAAAGGCTCCGAAGAGCACAAGGCGGCAGTGGTCGGTGATACGGTCGGTGACCCGCTGAAGGACACCTCCGGACCCTCGCTGAACATTCTGATCAAGCTGTCTGCCATTCTCAGCCTGGTGTTCGCACCGTTCTTTGTTGAGTACGGCGGCGTACTGCTCAAGTATCTCGGCTAACCGCCCATTCCGGTAATACAGCAAGGGGCCCAATCGGGCCCCTTTTTTTTGCGCTCGCCAGGCGGACGATGGCCGCTAGTCTGCCGCCATATCGCCGGCGGCCGGCAGCTGCTTGTGACCGGAGCCGGAGAACCAGCCGGTCACATCCTCCAGCACCAGATAGAGGCACGGCACCAGCAGCAAGGTGATGGAAGTGGAGAACAGGATTCCGAAGCCCAGGGAAATGGCCATGGGCACGAGGTGGTAGGCCTGCAGCGAGGTCTCGAGAATAATCGGCGTGACCCCACCGAAGGTAGTAAGCGTGGTCAGCATGATCGGCCGGAACCGTCGCGTGCCGGCCTCCAGCACAGCGGCCGCGGCACCCTTTTCCCGCCGCTGGCCGTTGGCATAGTGCACCATGATCAGCGCCCCGTTAACGACCACGCCGGACACGGCGACCACACCCATCATGCTCATGAGTGACAGCTCCTCGCCCAGCAGCATATGGCCCAAAATGGCGCCCACCAGCCCAAAGGGAATGGCCATCATGACAATCAGGGGTTGCAGATAGCTGCCAAAAGCAATGGCCAGCAGCGCGTAGATAGCAAACATGGCCAGTGCAAAGCCGCCGTAGAGCGAAGCCGTGGACTCACGAATCTCGGCCTGGCTGCCCTCAAAGGTCCAGGTCAGCCCCGGATAGTCCGCGCGCAGTTCGGGCAGAATTTCATTCTGCACCACGTTGAGCACGCGCCCGGCAGCACTTTTGGGCTCCACGTCCGTGCCAACACTGACGATGCGCCGGCCATCGCGCCGGTCAATAGAGCGAAAGGCCTGGCCCTCGGCCACGGACACCACATCCATGAGCGGCACTTCCATGCCATCGGGCGTGCGCATGATGAAGCCGTCCAGGCTGCGGAGATCCTCACGCTCTGCCTCCGGCAGCTTGACCCGCACCTCCACCTCATTGGTGCCGCGCAGATAGCGCAGCGCCACAGCGCCAAAAAACGCGTCACGGACCTGCCGGCCCACGGCCAACGGGGTCAGCCCCAGGGCCCGGCCCTCGGGCAGCAAAGTGAAACTGAGCTGGGTTTTACCGGCCACAAAACTGTCACTGACATCGGTGGTGGCTTCAAAGGCTTCCAGACGCTGCAGCAGTTGATCGCTGGCCTGCTCCAGTACGGCCACGTCCGTGTGACTCAGGTCCACGCTGATATCGTCACGCCAGCCACCGGGACCGCGTTCCGCCTCAAAGGTAATCTGATCCACGCCGTCGATATCGCCAATTTCATCGCGCCAGAGAGCGATCACTTCGCGCGCGCTCATCGCACGCTCGTCCGGCGGCTTCATGACGATTTCCACGTCAACGAAAGACTGGCCACGCACATTGGTCTTGATGCCCTCCGCCACACGCGCCAGGTCGTGCTCCTGGAACATGCGGTGCGTGGCCTCGGTCACCTCGCGCGCCACACGCGCAGCCTGATCGCGGGTGGTGCCGGTAGGCAGGCGAATACCGGCCTCAATTTCATCCGCCGCCAGCTCCGGCATAAGCACCATGCCCATGTGGTCACTCCAGGCATAGGCACCGGACACCACCAGCAGCATGATGGAAGCGGTCAACGTCACATAGCGATGGCGGAGACACAGGCCGAGGAAGGGTCGGTAGCGCGTGTCGACCCAGTCAGCAAAGGCCCGCGCCAGGCGTCGCTGGGTCTGGTGTAGGGAATCGGTGAGCCGGTTGTGGGTACGCTCTCTCACGTGAGCCAAATGGGCCGGCAGGATAAACAGGGCCTCGGCCAGACTGAACAGCAGCACGGTCACAACCACCACCGGCAGCGGCCACCAGTACTGTCCCACGTAGCCCGGCAGGGTCATGAGTGGAATGAAAGCCACGATGTTGGTGAGGATGCTGAAGGTCACCGGCCAGGCCATCTCCCGGGCGCCCTTAAGCGCCGCGGCCACGTTACTAAGCCCCTGCTCCCGGTATTCGTAAACGTTTTCCCCCACCACGATGGCATCGTCCACCACAATGCCCAAGGCGACGAGAAAGCCGAACATGGAAATCATGTTGATACTGACGCCCAGCCAGGGCAGCAGAATAATGGAACCGACAAAGGCGATCACCATGCCCATCATGATCCAGAAGGCCAGACGCACTTCCAGAAACACGCTGAGAATGGCCAGGATGATCAGCACGGCCATCAGGCCGTTTTCCAGCAGCAAAGACATGCGGTCAGCAAAACCGTCGGCCGCGTTGTTATCGATGCGATAGTTCACACCTTCCGGCAGCGTGCTATCGAGGTCTGCCAGAACCGTCTGTACCGCTGCAGCCACTTCCAGCGGAGACTGGTCACCAACGCGGAAAATCTCCAGATCAACGGAGGGGTAGCGATTGAACTGGCTGTGAAAGCCCGTTTCCTCAAAGCCATCGCGGATGTCCGCCACATCACCCAGCGTCAGGGGCGCGCCGCTGGGCGCGCTGCGCAGCACAATGCCTGCCAGTTCATCCGCCCACTCCTTGCGCTCCTCGACACGCAGCAGGATCTCGCCACTGCTGCTTTCCAGCGAGCCGGCGGGGATGTCCTGGCTGGAAGCCTCAATCAGGTCCGCCACCTCACCCAGCGTGAGCCCGTATTTTCGCAGCCGGTCGCTGGGAATCTCGACATGGGTCACGTAATCCAGCGAGTTGCCCAGATTCACCTGGCTGATGGCCGCCTGATTCAGCAACTGATCGCGCACCTGCTCCGCGAGCTTACGCATGGTCCAGGGATCCGCATCACCGAACAGGGCAATCTGCATCACCTCCCGACGGTAATCCTCCAGATACACCTGGGGCCGCTCTGCGTCCGCCGGGAACGTGCGAATCTGGCTCACGGCCTGGTCCACATCCTGTAGGACTTTCATGCGGTCAACACCCGGCACCAGTTCCAGAAACAGCCAGCCCGAGCCTTCATTGGAGGATGAGGTCACTTCCTTGATCCCCCAAACACCGCGCACCGCTTCTTCCAGTGGCAGCACGATGCCCTGCTCCACTTCTTCCGGCGCTGCGCCGGGGTACTGCACCCAAACCTCCACCGTATGCAGCTCATAGGGCGGATCCACCTCTTTCTGCATGGTCCAGGCAGTGAAGGCGCCGCCACACAGAAGAATGATCATGAGCAGATTGGCTGCTACCGCGTTGTTCACCATCCAGCTGATGGCGCCCCCCATGGGCTGAGCCGGGGTGCTCACGGGCCTGCCACCGTTGATACCGTGCCCACGGCGCCATCGGCGCTGCGCAAGCGCAGGCGAATGCCGTCCCGCACGGTAGCAATATTGGTGGTGATCACCCGGTCTGTGGCACTGAGATCGCCGCGCACATAGGCATGGGTCTGGTCCTCGAACACCACCTCAATCGGCACAATAGCCAGCGCGCCGTCACGCATGCGCCACAGCGTATCGCCGGCCCGCACAGTCGCGCGCGGCAGCTTCATGGTGCCGCTGATTTCCCGGCCCTCAATGCGCGATTCGACAAATGCTCCGATAATCAGTGAGGGCTGCCCGGCGTGTGCCGGCGCTCGGGCCAGCGGGTCATCAACGGTAATCAGCAGGCGAGCGAGGCGCGTGGCACCTTCCAGTTCGCCTACCAGCTGCTCGAGCACCCCTTGGCGGGTTTCGTTCGCCGGCCAGGCAGCCCGGTGCTGAATGGCGACCGGCGAACCTTCAGCCTCGCCATCAGCCGCGAAGTCCAGCCAGCGCAGCTGATCCAGCGGCACGGTCGCTTCCACCCAGTAGTGATCCAGGCCTACCAGCTCCGCCAGCGCCTCCCCGGGCGACACCAGCGCGCCGAGGTTGGTTTCGCGGGACAGCACCTGCGCATCGAAGGGCGCGCGCACCACGGTGCGCTCCAGGTCAAGCGCCGCCTGAGCGACAGCGGCTTCCGCCGCCTTCACCTGCGCCTGGGCGCTGCGCAGCTGCGGCTGGCGTAGCACTAGGGACTTGCTATCCGGTGCCAGATCTCGATCACGACCCCGTTGCAGTTCGCGATATTCACGCTCCGCTTGGGCCTGACGACCCTGCTCCAGCTCCAGCGCCGCCTGGGCCTGCAGCAAATCGCTTTCCCGCTGCAGTAGCTGATTGCGATAGTCCGCATCATCAACACGCAGCAGTATCTCACCGGCACGCACAAAGCCACCGGGAACCAACTGCTCGGACAGCTGGATAACTTCGCCGCTCACCCGCGACCGCAACTCCAGATCCTGCGCCGCGCGAACGCTACCGAGGGCCTCGATCACGGGCCGAAAGGTACCGCTCTCTGGCGCAATCACATCCACCGGCATGGCGCTTTGGCGCACGGCGGTTTCCTGTTCCGCCGTTGGCTCCGTGGCAAAAATCACCAGCAGCAGCATGGCGCCCACGGCCATCAGGGCCAGGCACAGAAACAGGCTACGGCGCAGGCCGTTGGCCGGTACCGTATCGACAGGGTCCGTCATGGACTTCTCACTCCACTTAATCCGGGCTTGAGTGTAGCGAAAATCCGCTAAAGCGCTGTGAAAAAAACTCGTGCGTGCCGGCGCCCTTACACCCCCAGCCCGGGCGCTTTATCATGTCAGCATGAGCGATCCACGCCATTTTTTGTCATCTGTGCCAGGCGCGAAGCCGGTACTGTGCGCGCTGGCACTACTGATCAGCGGCCACGGACTGGCCCAGGAACCGGGGCAGCGGCCGCTGTGGCTACAAAACCCCTGGACCGGAAGCACCAGGCTGATTCAGGTTACCCCCCCGGACACATCGCTTTGGAACGGTGCGCGCATCGCTGATCACGCTCAGGCCATGAAGCAGGAAGGGCCGCCGCCACTGGCGCTGCTGACCATCGAGTCGCTGGGTTTACGGGTGCCGGTTTATAACGGCACAGATGAGTCCACCCTGGACCGTGGCCTGGGTAGGATTCTTGGCATGGCGCGTATGGATGAGCGGGGGCATCTGGGCATCTCTGGACATCGGGACGGTTTTTTTCGCGCGCTCAAGGATCTTCAGGCCGGCGACCAGATCCTGCTTGAGAGCACTACTCAGACGGAAACGTTTGTGGTTGAAGACTTTCGAATCGTCGATAAGAACGACGCATCCGTGCTGCGGGAACCGCATGAGCACCAACTGACCCTGGTGACCTGCTATCCCTTTTACCACGTGGGCAGTGCGCCCCAGCGCTACATCGTGCACGCCCGACCGGTGCGCGACGGGCGCTAGCGATCCAGTTCGAAACGTTCGCGCAGAAAACGCGCCACACCATCCTCATCGTGGTGGCCAATCACGGCCGTTGCCGCTGCCTTGATATGCTCGCCGGCGTTTTCCGGTGCATAGCTTTCGTCGGCGCGAGCAAACATGCTCAGGTCATTATCGCTGTCGCCAAAACAAATCACGCGCTTTGCACCGAGCTGGGCGCGCAGCGTATCCACCGCTGAGCCTTTGCTGGCGTCCGTGTGATGGATATCAATCCAGCGCCAATCGTCACCTTCCCAGGCCGGACCCGCGTAGGCCACCAGCTGCGGTTCCTGCTCGATCAGTGCTTCCACCGCATGCACGGCCGAAACGGCACCCAGGGCACTAATATTAGTGATTTGCGCATTGGCGGGCAGTTCGCTGGCCGGCCGCACCTCCACCTCCCGACGCTTGAGGAACTGCCGGGCCAGACGCTGCTCCGTTTCGTTACGCAGGTCCGCGTGATAAATCACATGCCGCTGCTCCGGACCCCAGGTAAATACAAAGGGCGTGATGTGCTGCGCCGTCACCGCCGCCAGCACATGCGCCACTTCCTGTGGATTCAGATAGTGCTGATGGGAAACCTCATCGTTAGCGGGATCCCAGATCATGACGCCGTTCTTGTACACGTGGGGCAGGCCGAAGCCATAGCCGTCAAGCAAATGACGCGCGGCGTGCAGGGTGCGCCCGGTGGCCACCGTGTAGGCAATGCCCCGGTCAGCGAGACGCGCCAGTGTCTCCTTGGTGTAGGGCGACAGCTTGCCCTTGCCGTTGAGCAGGGTTCCGTCCAGATCAAAAACTATCAGCTGCATGGCACCTGGGTTCGCATAAGAGGGGTTGAGGCGCGCATGATAGCGGGGCGCCGTGAAGTCTACGCGGCTACCTGAGTTAATAGCTGTTCCAGCTTACGCTGGTCGGCCACAAAATTGCGGATGCCTTCTGCCAGTTTTTCCGTCGCCATGGCATCCTCATTAAGAGACCAGCGGAAGCCCACCTCACAGGCGGCAGGATTCTGATCCTCACTCACCACACCCGCGGCTGACAGGCGGCGCGGTAAATCGCCCTGATCCGTGGCCAGCGCCTCCAGCAGCTGCGGGCTGATGGTCAGCCGGTCACAGCCCGCCAGCGCCTCAACCTCACCCGCGTTGCGGAAGCTTGCGCCCATGACGATAGTGTCGTAACCATTGGCCTTGTAGTAGTTGTAGATGCGCGTTACAGACTGCACACCCGGATCCTCCTCCGGGCTGTTAACCACCACATCACGGTTGGCCTTGTGCCAGTCAAGAATGCGTCCCACAAAGGGAGAAATGAGCGTCACGCCCGCGTCCGCGCAGGCCGCGGCCTGGCCAAAGCCGAATAGCAGCGTCAGGTTGCAATTAATCTGCTCGCGCTCCAGTTCCTCCGCCGCACGAATACCTTCCCAGGTCGCGGCGGTTTTGATCAGGACCCGCTCGCGCGAGATGCCAGACGCCTCGTACAGGTCGATCAGGCGGCGCGCACGGTCTACCGTTCCCTGACGGTCAAAAGACAGACGCGCATCCACCTCGGTAGAAATCCGCCCGGGTACAATGCGGGTGATTTCAGCGCCAATATCCACGGCCAGGCGGTCGCTGCAGTTGGCTAGCTGCTCACGGTTACTGCCACCCTGCGCGGTGGCCCATGCACGAGCCGCCTGCACCAGGGGCTGATAGTGTGGAAGCGACGCGGCCTTGAGCAACAGCGACGGATTGGTGGTGGCGTCTTCCGGTGCAAATCGTTTAATCGCCTCGATATCACCGGTATCTGCAACCACCAGGGTCATGCTTTTTAATTGGTCCAGCTTGCTGCTCATGTGCGCTCCTGAAGGATTTGTGACGGGCTGTTTCAGTCAGCCGGGCGCCATGATGACACGCTGGACAAAAACTGTCATGAGCCATCGCAGAGTGCGCGCACCATGACTGGCAGCTCACCGCGTTTTTACCGTTTGTTCATGGCACGCGGAACACACTCGAAGCGTTCCCTTTATGAGTGCACCCATGGCCCTTGCCAACCTGCTCCGCGGTACCGCTTTTTTTGCCGGCTTTCTGCCCAGCTTTTCCCGGCTGGGCTATGAAGCCCGCCGGCGCCGCTGGCCATCAGCCAGACTGAATTTTCAGGGGCAACGCTGGCTGGTCACCGGCGCTTCCGCCGGCATCGGTCGCGCCATCGCTGTGGGCGCGGCTCAGGCAGGCGCCGAAGTGGTCGCCGTAGCCAGGCAACGCGACGCGCTGGAACGTCTGGCGCAGGATTTACCCACCGGGACGCTGCGCCCCCTGACGGCAGACCTGTCCCTGATGCAGGCCGTGGAGCAACTGGCACGGCAATCGGTAGCACGCCACGGTCCGTTCCATGTTCTGGTGAACAATGTCGGGGCCATGTTCAACCAGCCAGCCACCAGCGAGGAAGGCCTGGACAAGGGCTATGCAACCAATCTTTTGGGGCACTACCATCTGACGCGCGCGCTGCTCGCCAATGGCGGACTGGGCACAGCGGCCACCGTCATGCATATGAGCAGCGGCGGCATGTACAACGTGCCGCTGGAGCTTGAGCGCCTTGACAGCCACAGGCGCTACGACGGCACGTTGGCCTACGCCACCCATAAACGCGCTCAGGTAGCGCTGAATGGCTGGTGGCGTCGCCATTATGGCGATGCCATCAACAGCTACGTTATGCACCCCGGTTGGGTCGATACACCGGGCGTGGCCAGCGCCATGCCTGAATTTCGTCGCGCTGTGGGAGGTTTGCTACGCGATCCGGAGGCGGGCGCTGACACGGCGCTGTGGCTGGCCGCCACGCGACCAGCACAGGCATCACCAGAGGGTATCTGGTTCGACCGGGCACTGCGCTCCGCCCATCGCCTGCCGGGTACGCGTGACGGTGCCCATGTCGAGGCCCTAGTCCGCAAACTGGACCAGTCTCTGGCGGCCTTGCAGCCT
The DNA here is from genome assembly GCA_013213875.1 of Lysobacterales bacterium. Classification (GTDB taxonomy): domain Bacteria; phylum Pseudomonadota; class Gammaproteobacteria; order Xanthomonadales; family SZUA-36; genus Marinihelvus. The sequence continues at coordinate 7,602 of JABSSV010000164.1, read as the reverse complement.
CCGCTCCAGCTCACAGCCTGAAGGCAGGGGCGCAGACTGCCCTATAATCGCAAGCTCTTACCGTGTTGACGGCCGTATCCGGAGGAAGAGCTATGCCCCCTAGCTATCGTTTTGGCCTGCTGGCCATGCTACTTGCAGGCACCTGCCTGGCAGCCGAGCCAGAGCAGGGTGAGGTGCTGGAAGCCCCGGGAGCCGTGCTGAGCTGGCGTCAGCGGCCGGCCGTAGAAAACCGCATCATGACCGAACGGCTGGAGCAATTGCTGCCCCAGCTGATGGAAGAAACTGGCATCGACATGTGGCTGGTAATCAACCGCGAATATGCGGAAGACCCCGTCTACTTTTCCCTGGTGCCGCAACCGAGCTTTGCCGCACGCCGCACCACCATGCTGCTGTTTGCCCGCACTCCGGAGGGGTTTGAACGCCTGTCAGTTAATCGCTATCCACTCGGCGCACCCTATGAAACCGCCTGGTCTGGCGGTGACCTTGACGCCCAGTGGGCAGCACTGGCCGATTTGATCACCCAGCGTAACCCGCAGCGCATCGCCATCAACAGCTCACGAGACTGGCCCGTTGCAGACGGGCTAACCCAGGGCTTGTACCAGCGCCTGGTTGCTGCCCTGCCAACGGGCTATGAGGAGCGGCTTGTTTCCGCTGAAGCCCTTGTGGTGCGGTGGGTAGAAACACGCACGGAACGGGAAGCGGAGCTTTACCGCCACGTGGTCGGCTTGGCCAGAAGCGTCATCGCCGAGGCTTTTTCCAATGCGGTCATCACGCCGGGTGCCACGCATACCGATGACGTGGCCTGGTTTATCCGCGAACGTTTTGCTGAGCTGCAGCTACCGGTCTGGTTCCAACCCTATGTGAACCGACAGGCGGCCGACCTGCCCTGTACGGAAGATCAGGATTTTTGTGGCGCGGCAGGCATCATCCGACGTGGCGACGTTTTGCACACGGATGTCGGCATCTGCTACCTGAAGCTATGTACGGATACGCAGGAAATGGCCTATGTGCTGCGTAATGAGGAAACCGCGCCGCCGCCGGGGCTAAGGAAAGCGCTGGCATTGGGCAACCAGTGGCAGGATGACCTGACCGATGCGTTTGTCAGCGGCCGCAGCGGCAATGAAATTCTTGCCAAAAGCCTTGCCACCAGCCGCAAACGGGGTCTTATCGCCAGCACCTACACCCATCCCATTGGTTTTTTCGGCCATGCGCCCGGGCCCACCATCGGCATGTGGGACAATCAGGGTGACACACCGGTGCGGGGTGACTGGCCATTGGCGCCCATGACCGCCTACGCCATCGAAGGCAATATCCGCACCCGGCTCAGCGAGTGGGATGATAACTGGGTCCAAATCAAGCTGGAACAGACCGCGCTGTTTAACGGCCAGTCTGTGCGTTACAGCGCCGGCCGCCAGACCCAGTGGCATCTCGTCCGCTAGCGCTCGCCCTGTGTTTGGGTTGGCTGTGCGGCTGCTTCGGGCAAGCCAGCACGGCCAACCTGAGTGAACCACAGCGACCCAACTTTCTGATCATTGTGGCCGACGATCTCGGCTTTTCTGATCTTGGATTCATGGGCAGCGAAATCGCCACACCAGCCCTGGACCGGCTGGCCCGCGAGGGCATGGTCATGACGGACTTCCATGTGTCACCCGCCTGCTCACCGACCCGTGCCATGCTGCTTACAGGCCTGGACGCCCACCGTGTCGGCTATGGAACCATGTGGGATGAGGCGGCACCGGAACAGCTGGGTCAGCCCGGTTATGAAGGTGTGCTTAGCGCCGATACGCCCACCATTGCGGAGCGCTTGAGCGCATACGGCTACCGCACCTATCTCAGCGGCAAATGGCATCTTGGAAGCGCGCCGGCGCAGTGGCCCACGGAACGCGGCTTCGATCATGCCTATGGGCCGCTAGCTGGCGGCGCGTCGCATTTCGCTGATCAACTCCCACTGTTCTTTCCCGGCCAGGAAGTACCGGACAAGGCGGCTTTTATCGATGACGGCGCATTGCTGACCGACCTGCCTGACGATTTCTTTTCCAGCAAGAACTTTACGGACCGGCTCATTGCGCTGTTAGAGCAGGACCGTAGCAGCGACCAGCCCTTCATGGCCTTTGCCATGTTTACCGCGCCCCATTGGCCCCTCCAGGTACCGGATGAGTGGCGGGCGCGCTACCGCGGTGCCTACGATGCAGGCTGGGATCAGCTCCGAACCAGCCGCGCGGCAGCCGTCAAGGAGCAGGGGCTACTGAGCGCTCAGGGACCCATACCCGAGCGCCTGCCCTGGGTAGACCCCTGGCATACCCTTACCGCCGCGCAGCAGACCAGAGCGGCGCGCACCATGGAGCTGTACGCGGCCATGGTGTCCAATCTGGACTATCACATCGGTCGACTATTGGACTACCTGGACCAAAGCGGCCTGGCCGATAACACCTATGTGGTCTTCTTCTCCGACAACGGTGCTGAAGGTAACCCCGTGGCGCGCATCGTGTCAGATCATGAATGGGTGGAACGGCGCTTTGACAATCGGCTGGAAAACATGGGGCGGGCGGGCTCCTACCTCTATCAAGGGCCGGGCTGGGCCCAGGCCTCCAGTGCACCGCTGGGCTGGTTCAAGACCTTCCCCGGCCAGGGGGGCATACAAACACCAGCGCTGGTGCGCGGGCCCGGCATTAAAGCGGGCATGATCACCCACAGCCTTACCCATGTTTTGGATATAGCGCCCACCGTGCTGGAACTCGCCCAGGCACCAAGCGCTGCGACGCCGCTACTGGCAGGCACCTCCCTCGTGCCGCTGTGGCGCGGGCAGAGAACCACGGTGCGTGATGCAGATGCGGTGCTGGCTTGGGAGCTGTTTGGTCGCCGGGCTTTACGTCAGGGGCGCTGGAAAATCCTGTGGCTTTACGAGCCGTATGGCCCGGGACGCTGGCAGCTGTTCGATCTGCGAGAGGACCCGGGCGAGACCCGGGACCTTGCGACCCAGCACCCGCAGCGCATGGCACAGCTGATCGCAGCCTGGGAAGACTACGCACGGGAGCAGCAGGTCATCCTTCCCGCCAAGGATGCCAGCTACGCGCTGGAGCCTGACTGGCGCTAGGACCACGCCCGGACGTGAAATGACGTTTGGCGCAACGCGCTAGCGATGCGCTCAAGGAACCTTTTCGGTGCACATGCCTGACGCCAGCAAGCCATGGCGCCGTAGCACCCATGAAGCCAACGCAGAAAAACACGTCGGGGGGGGTTGTTAATCGGAATGAGAATGATTATCATTTCACTATGGAACGTTCGAACAACACCCAATTTCGCCATGATGCGCCGCGTCGTGACCCCATCCTGATTCAGGACCTCATGCAGAATGCACGGGAGATTGAGATCAATCATGAGGGGCAGATCTACCGTCTACGCATCACCCGAAACCGAAAACTCATATTGACCAAATAGGGAGCCTTTAGGCCCCAACGGTCAATAGCCAGCGCAGTTAGCCAGCCAGGACCGTCTCAGGAGATGCCCCATGCTGTTGCTATTACCGCTGCTCGCCTCGGCCGCGCAGGATCTTGCCGCTAACGATCAGGCTCTTGAGCCTATCGATCTTCCCAAAATCACTGTCGAGGCGTCCAAAACGCCGCGCGATGCCAACGAACTCGCAGCCCAGGTTACGGTGATCGATTCCGAGCGCATGGCCCGCGAGCTGGTGCAAAACATCGATGATCTGGTTCGGTACGAGCCGGGCATTGACGTGACCAACCAGGGCAGTCGCTTTGGACGCGCCGGATTTTCCATTCGCGGACTCGACGGCAACCGTGTACTGATTGAAGTCGACGGTGTGCCCGTATCCGATGCGTTCTCGATCGGCAGCTTCTCCAATGCCAGCCGTGATTTTGTCGATACGGACAGCCTGAAACAGGTGGAAATCGTCCGTGGCCCCTCCTCAGCCCTGTTCGGCTCTGACGCTATCGGTGGCGTGGTTAGCTTTGTGACCAAGGACCCGATTGACTATTTGGGCGACCGGGACGGCTATCTATCTGCCAAGACCGGCTACTTCGACATCAATGATGGAACATTGCTGGCGGCCACCGGTGCAGCCCGCGCCGGCGACCTGTCCGGCATGCTCAATGTCACCTATCGGGAAGGCAGTGAGCGGGAGTTTGAAGAGCCGCTGGACGATGACTCCCTGAACGTACTTGGCAAGCTGGCCCGGAACGAGCTCGGTGACGGACCCATCACCTTCACCTTCGGCCATCTGGACGTTAGCAGCGTTACGGATGTGACCTCCCTGCGACGTACCCAGGACTTCTCCAACGCCTTTGGCTTTCCCTTCATCGTAAACACGACCTCGGTGATCGGTGATGACGAGCGCGAACGCACCCGTTTCAGCCTGGATCAGGAATGGTCCGGCGGCGTGGGCTTTACCGACTACCTGCGCTGGCGCGTGTACCACCAGGACAGCGAAACCCGCCAGGACACCACGGAGGAGCGCACCAACAACGTGGCTGGGCGTATCACGCCGATCATGCGTCAGCGTCAGTTCCGCTACGAGCAAAAATTGACCGGCGCGGAACTTAACGGCAGCAATGTGTACGACGGCGGCAACATCAAGCACGAAGTTTCCTGGGGTGCCGAGTACGAACAGGCCGACACCAGCCAGCTACGTGATGGCATCGAGACCAACCTGCTAACCGGGGAAACCACTAACGTGGTGACGCCTGATGTGTTTCCCGTGCGGGATTTCCCGCTGTCTGAAACCGATACCATCGGCATCTATCTGCAAGACCGTATCAGCTTCGGCTCGATTACGGTGATCCCGGCCCTGCGCTGGGACCGCTACAAGCTGTCTCCGACGCCGGATCCTATTTTCGTTGAGGACAATCCGGGCATCGATGTGGCCTCACTGGATGAGGACGAGTTTTCACCGAAGCTCGGTCTCCTGTGGGACATCAATGCCAATTGGCAGCTCTTTGGCCAGTACGCGGAGGGTTTCCGGGCGCCGCCGGTGAACGACGTGAACATCGGCTTTACCAACCTGCGCTTCGGCTACACGGCACTGCCTAACCCGGATCTGAAATCAGAGAAAAGCAAAGGCTATGAGGCCGGTGTGCGCTACCGGTCCGAGCGACTGCAATGGAGTGCCAGCGCCTATAAATCCAAGTTCCAGGACTTCATCCAGTCCCTGGCACCGCAAGGCTTTGATCCGGTGCTCGGCTTGCTGGTAATCCAGTCCATCAATATTGAGGGGGTCGACATTGAGGGGTTCGAGTTCAGCGGCCGCTGGGCGCCGGAAGCTTTTCCCGAAGGGCTTTCCATGCGCTTCGCTGGTTCCTACACCAAGGGCACGGAGCGTCTGACCGGCCTGCCGGTTAACTCCATTGCACCACCAAACGGCGTGCTTGGGCTGGACTACGATGCGCCCTCCACACGCTGGGGCGGCAGCCTGATTCTTCGCGGTGCTGAAAAGCAGGACCGACTGAATGAAAGCGAGGGCCCGGTGATCAGCCCGGATGGCTATGTCGCACTCGATGCGCTGGCCTACTGGCGCCCCAACGACTCGCTGCGCGTGCGCGCCGGCCTGTTCAACATCACCGACGAGGACTACACCAACTATCTGGACGTTGCGGGGATTGCCGCGGATACGCCAAACCAGGAGCGCTACCGGGCGCCCGGCTTTAACTACAGCGTCGTTCTGGACGTGTTTTTCTAAGGGTGCGATGACGATGAAGTAGCTTCTCATCATCGGTTTTTGCCGGAAGGATCAGGAACCTCCTCCCAACCACGTTTCCTGAATTCACACACCAAATTTCCGGCAAGGGCGGCATTAGCCGCCCTTTTTTTTGCCTCATCTTGAAGCACAAATGCTCCACCATAAAGCATAACGCTTCCCCCGCGCTTGCCGGCCCTCACAGTAAGCTGCTGTTTTGCCGCACATTTCTAATCTGGCCCAAATCCTGCAAAGCACACCGTACCCAAACCACCATTTGATACGGAGTGAAGCAGATGAAACCCAGTGTGAGAATCCCGTTCCTGTCTCTTTGCGGCCTGTTATTGGCTGCCAGCGCTCAGGCCAGCCCGTGGTCCGCCAACATCGGTTACAACAGCGAATACATCTATCGTGGCATCCCGCAGAAAAACTCATCGGCGTTTGCCGGTGTTGATTACGAAAACAACGGCTTTTACGCCGGTGCCTGGGGCGCAGATGTAGGCGATGGCATCGAAATCGACTACTACGGCGGCTATAACTGGGAAGGTGATGAGGTCACCCTGGGTGCCGGCTTTACCCTCTACACCTATACGGGCGACTTTGACGACACCTACAAGGAGATCAATCTCAGCGCCGGCTGGAAGTGGTTCACGCTGGATGTCGCTATCGGCGAATACGATAACTTTGATGCCAGCACGCTGGACTACAGCTTCTATTCCCTTACCGCTGAGCACAATGGCTTATATGGCAAGGTCGGCACCTTTGGGGACGATTTTGACGGCAGCTACTACGAAGCCGGCTACGGCAGCACCGTAAGCGTTAATGACATGGACCTCTTTGATTATGCGATCGCCGTCATCCACAGTGATGCCACGCTACTGGGCGGAGATTCCGATACGAATCTGATTTTCACGCTGAGCAAAGCCTTCGATTTCTAAGCGCGCTCAGAGCCTTTTTCTTGCAATGACGCCATACCGGTCATACTTTGTGACCAATAATTAAAAACAAAGTAGACCGGTATGGCAAAGCTTCTGGAAGCGATAAAACACGACCTTGGTGGACTGCACGTTCAACGCGTGCTGCCTAATAAGGAAAAGCGCATGGTCGGGCCTTTTATTTTTTTCGACCAGATGGGGCCCAGTGATTTTCCCGCGGGTACGGGCATCAATGTCAGGCCGCATCCTCATATCGGCTTGTGCACGCTGACCTATCTGTTCGAAGGCAGTATTTTGCACCGCGACTCACTCGGCAATGACCTTGAAATTCATCCGGGGGACGTGAACTGGATGATCGCCGGCAAAGGCATTGTGCATTCCGAGCGGGAAACCTTAGAAGTCCGGGCTAACCCGCATTCGATCAGTGGCTTGCAGTGCTGGATTGCCCTGCCGGAACATATGGCGGAGCTGGAGCCTGCCTTTGCGCATGTTAAAAAGCACGATCTGCCCCATCACATTTTCGAAGGCGTCATGATGCGGCTAATCGTAGGTGAAGCCTATGGCATGAGCTCACCGGTGAAGAGCTATTCGCCCATGTTTTACATCGACGTGGTCGCTAATGCGGGTAGCACGATCAGCAAACCTCACGCAGCGCAGGAAACCGCCATCTTCCCGATCAGCGGCACGGTGGAAGTGGCTGGTATTCAGTATGGCGCTGGAGAGTTTGTGCTGCTCGACGATACGGACCAGGAGCTGCTCATGATCGAGTCGGGGCGCTTCATCATGCTGGGCGGTGAGGCATTCGAACAGGTACCGCACCTGGAGTGGAACTTTGTCTCCTTCAGCAAGGCAAGAATCGAGCAGGCGCGGGACGACTGGAAGAACGGCCGGTTCCCCACCGTTCCCGGCGATGACAAGGAATTTATTCCTCTCTGAGCTTGCCCGCAAAGGCCTCCGGCGCCAACGCCGGAGGCCTGC
>JABSSV010000163.1 GCA_013213875.1 Lysobacterales bacterium | reverse complement strand
TAAGCAAATTATATATAAACGTGAAAAACCATTGATAAATATCATAAAAAATTTATTGTTTTTCGACGATATGCAGCAAGATCTTCCCGTTTCTCGGCGAGTGCCTAAAATTTGCTTCGCATTTACGAGGCGGGCGTGCCTGGATAGCCGTATCTGAAACAGACCATCAAGCCCCCGCTCCATGGTGCGCGAGCGAGACCAAGGCACGGATCAGGGCGTCGCGGGTTGGGAGGCGAGAAACTGCGTGATTGAATGCTGCCGGCCACGGCGCCAAGGAAGATGCCATGCTGCCGGCAAAAGATGGTGCCCGGGGCGGGAATCGAACCCGCACAACCTTTCGGTCGGGGGATTTTAAGTCCCCTGCGTCTACCAGTTCCGCCACCCGGGCAGGGGTGTGTACTCGCGAGCGCGTCAGTTTAGCGCTCAGGGCAGGGGAGTCCCAGCTTTTTCTACAGGCTCAGAGAATGCTTTGCCCCATGGCACTGAGGATCAAATGTAAGGTGCGCTCCGCACTGAGATTTTTATGATCCAGGAAGGGGTTCAGTTCCACCACGTCCATGGAGGTCATGGCGCCATTATCAGCAATATATTCCAGCAGCAGGAGTGCTTCGCGATAATTGACACCGCCTGGCACGCGGGTGCCAGTACCAGGGATGACGTCCGGATCACAGCCATCCACATCGAAACTGACGTGATAGCCCGCGGTGCCATCATTGACGATCTCCAAGGCGCGTTGGGCCACCTGAGCCATGCCCTGCTCATCAATATCGCGCATGGTAAAGGCATGAATACCAGAATCCCTGATGACCTTGCGTTCACCCGCATCAATATCCCGAATACCAATTAAGGCCACGTTTTCCGGCCGGATCTTGGGCGCAAAACCCTTGATCATGCGCAGTTCCTCGTCGCCGTGGCCCAGCAGATGGGACAGGGGCATGCCATGGATATTTCCACTGGGCGAGATTCCGGGCAGGTTCATGTCGCCATGCGCATCAAACCAGATCAGACCTACCGATTCGTCCTGTGCCCGGGCATGTGCTGCCACGCCCGACAGACTCCCCATGGCGATGGAATGATCGCCGCCGATAATCAGCGGGAAACGATCCTGCTCCAGCGCTTGCTCAACCCGATTGGCGAGCTCCGTACACACGGCCAAAATCTCCGGCTTAAAGCGTGCTTCCTTGTTCTTTGGCTCGCGGGTTTCCATGGCCGGTACAGGAATGTCCTGTTCCACCGCCACCTGATGCCCAAGACGCTCAAGCGCCGCGCCCAGGCCAGCAATACGCAGCGCCGATGGGCCCATATCGGTACCGCGCCGGCTGGCGCCGAGATCCATGGGCACGCCAATAATTTGAACATGTCGAACGGATTTCATACTCACAGACGATCTCCTTGGGCAGGCTGGCGCCTACAGTCTAGCAAGGCCACACACCCCGCTTCAGGGCGCATAGCGCCATTCAAGAAAATAGCGGCGTTCAGCGCCGGGAAAATAACGGTAGTTGCCAAAGGCGAAGTCGGCACGCTCCGCATAGAGCGCATCGGCCAGGTTACTCACGCGCAGCGCCAAGGTGCCGGCACTGGCAGGCAAGTGATAAAAGACCCGCAGGTTGAGGAGATCATGACCGCCATAGCGGTGTTCATTAGCAGGGTCCAGATAGTAGGCACCCGTATAGACCCACTCCAGCTCACCCGACAAGGGACCTGAGGGCTCGTAATGGAGACGCGCGCCCCCCAACCAGGGCGGTGCCGTATCCACCTCATTGCCAGGCACAATGCCCGAGGCAAGGCGTTCGAAGTCATACTCATGGATGGCATAGCTGATATTGGCGTTAAAACGCCAGCGGGGCAGAAACTGCCAGTCCACAGCGGCCTCCACACCCCGGTGGGTGGTTCGACCGCCACTGACGTTAAAGCCATTGGCATCGCGGGAAATCACCTCGTCCTTACGCATGACAAACAGAGTAAGGTCCCAGCGTAATTGGCTGCCGGTGTGACGCAGTCCAAGTTCAGCGGAGTCCAGCGTCTCGCTGTCGAGGTCCGCGACCTGTTGGCCCCGCTGCAGGCGATAGAGTTCCGTCGCTTGTGGCGGTCGGAAGCCGCGCGCGATGCGCCCGGTCAGCTCAAGCCGGTCCCCCAATGGCCAACTGAGTCCCAACTCCGGCGCCAGCGTGTCAAAGCGGTCGCTCCGATCAGCAGGGCGCGTATACAGGCAGCCACCGAAACCGCAGGGGGTGCCATCATCCCGCGTATTGCCGTCGATCATGCGATTGTCATAGCGATAGGCAATGCGCTCGGCACGCAGCCCCGCCGTGAGGCGCAAGCCCGATGTAAAAGTCCGCTGGTACTGGGCCCAGGCAGCGGCCATCAGCATACGCACCTGATAGTCGTAGTGAAAACCTTGCGGCCGTGTCTCAACCAGAAAAGGCGAGCCCTGGGTGGGCTGGTCCTGAAACTCCACCAGGTCACCATCAGCCCATTCGAAATCGGCGCCCAGGCGCCAATGCGAATCCGGCGCCCAGGAGAGCAGGGCGCCTGCGGAGGTTTGACCGTTGGTCTCTAGCGGTTTGCCGGGCAGGAAGTGCTGCAGAAAGTCCATTTCACTGTTGCGCAGGTAAGGAATCAGCTCAAGCGTTTGGCCTGCGGCGTTTTGCCAGGTCCAGCGGGAACTTGCCCGTAGCGCCCGAACCTTTCTAAAGGCCTCTGGATTGAGGTTCTCCGTACGCAGAACCGGGTCCTTGTAAGCCTCGAAACCAAAAATAAATCCGGCCGTATCCTGATCCAGGCGGGCCCAGGAAAACTGGCTGCGCACCGTAGCGCCGGCGATTTCTGCATCCCAGCTACCGTTGGCGAACCATTGCCGATAGCCTTCATCGTCGCGAAAACTACCCGCGTCCGTGTAGTTGGCCAGCAGTGCGACATGCTCGCCATACAGCGCACCGCGATAGCGTTGATAATCATCGCTGCCGAGCATGAAACCGCCCCGGAGCCCCTGGCCGTCGCTGGCGTCCTGACTCGTGACATCGATGACGCCATGCAGAGCATTAGAGCCATAGATCACGCTACCGGGTCCACGAACCACGTCCACGCGGCGTGCTTGCAGCAGATTAACCTCAAACAGCTCATTCACGTTGCAGAAACCCGCTGGACGAATAGGCACGCGATCTTCCATCACCATGAACGCGCCACAGGCACCCGGGCCAGTGAGCACCGGCGAGCGAATCGACATAAGTGATTCCTGTCCGGACCCGCGTGAGATCCAGGTGCCCGGTACGCGGTCAAACAGTTCATTGGGGTGCGTCGCAGCCTCCAAATCAATGTCTTCCCGAGTCAGCAAGGAGATGCCAGGGATACTGCCAAGCTCTTGCTGAGCGCCCGTGGCGCGGATTTCCAGCGGATCGAGGCGAGCTGGGGCTTCGTTTACCGTGAAGCTGCCCTGTAACAGCAGGGCGGGAATGAGATGGGTCAGCATGGGGGGTAGCGTACCGATAGGCGGCGTCAAAGCCAAACAGATTGACGCGGAAAATTGCAGCGGTTGGCTTGTCG
>JABSSV010000162.1 GCA_013213875.1 Lysobacterales bacterium | reverse complement strand
TTATAAAAACATTTTTTACATTATATTCCATTATTTTCTCATTTTGAAAGTATTAACGTTTTAAAATGCTCCCAAATCCGGATTTTCGAAGTTCAGGTCCAGGTCTGCATTGAACTGCCGCAGCGCGGTCAGTGGCAGGGGCAGGTCTGGGATAAGGCGCCCGTCATCTGCCGCCCCTGCGGGCTCGGGAGCACCCGGGTCCTCCAGCATGAACGGTCTGAGATCAAGTTGCTCTGAGTCCAGCGCCAAGGTCAGCAAAGGCAGGCCATCACTCCAATCCACGAGCGCGCTGCCGCTAACGGTGGATTGGGCCACTTTGAGTGTCAGGGGCCTGAAGGCAAAGGAGCCGGGTCGCAGCATGAAGGTGCCGTCCAGTTGCACAGCTTCTGCTGGAAGCGGCTCCTTATCCCAGGTACCCAGGTCGGCAAGGCTTGGGACCGTCAAACCCAGATGGAAGTCACCGTTGGCGCCTTGGCCGGGATCAGCGGCGAGGCCCCTAAGGCGGAGCTGGGCCTGACCCAGCAGCAGATCCGAACGTCTAATGGTCCAGGCGCCCTGTTGGACGCTGGCATCCAGTTGCAGATTGAATTTCTGCGCCGCAAACCGAAAGTCACCCAGTCGTGGCAGCGTTTGGCTTAGGTCCGGTCCGCGGGCCTCAAGCTGGAATTGCGCCTGCTCCATTCGAACCGGCCAGGGTAGTACCACCGTGCCCGCTACGCGGGCTGCGTCCAGGTCCATGTCGAGCCGGTCAATGGTGAGAAGGCCGTTGCCACGGCGCACGCGTGCAGCCAGGCGCCAGGCACCAGCGGGCACTTCATAATCCAGCGTCGAGTGCAGCAGCTGTTGCAGGTCCGGGCCCTCGGCATCCAGGCTCAGGTTCAAGCCGGCTAGCGACGGCTGCAGGGGCAGCACGCCACGGCTGTTCAGTGTGGCCTCAGCAACCCGCAACTGTGGGTCCACCAGGGTAAAACCCTGACCCGCACCGGCCAGCGTGGCGCGAAACTGGAACGGCACTTGCCGCGGCTGCCAGCCGTCGACAAAGGGCGCCAGCGTATGAGCGAAGTTAGCGCCGCTAAGCTCCAGTTGCAGAGCGGTAGATTGACTTGTAACCGGACTGGCCAGGACTCCCTCGACGGTCAGTTTTGCGCCCTGCAAACCGGTCAGCTGGGCTGCGCTGACGCGGATGCCGTTCTGTTCTGCTCGCAGGTCACCGCGCAGCGTAAAAGCACTGGGGCTCAGGGGCGGCAGCTTGAGCAGCGTGGCCAGCGTATTGACATCATGGCCCTCGATGTCCAGCTGCAGCTCGCTGCCCAGATAGCGCTCGGTTTCGCTGATGGTGCCCACCGCGCGAATCATGCCCGGTTCGGATTCAAGCGTGAGGTCCAGCGCGCCCGCTCCGCTCGCTTGTGGTGCCAGCGTGCCATGCAGCCGGTAGGGCCCCCGGAACAAAGGGGGCAGCTTTAGGAAAGGTCGCAGCGTGGCCAGCTGCGGCCCCGCCAGCTCCAGCTGAAGGCGACCATCATGCATTTTGGGGAACTGGTGCAGTTCCCCGTTCAGGGTCAGCTCGTTGCCGCCCAGCGCCATCTGCAGCGAGTCGATCGCGAGCAAGGGCCCGTCACGATTAACCGCGCCCTGGAGCGTGAAAGCGCTGTCTTCAGGGAGATCCACGCCCGCCAGACGCAGTAAAGCGCGCGCACTGGGACCCTTCACGTCAGCCGTCAGACTGAGCTGGTTTAACTCTTGAAGCCCAGAGCTGCGCAACGCAAGCGTCATATCGAGGCGGCCCAGCGCGCCCTTAAGCGAGGCTTGCCAGTCCTGTTCTTGAGTGCTGCTGGTCAGTTGCAAGTCATAGGGCTGCTGCTGGGCCTCCGGCGGTGACTTAAATCCCAGCAGCGTTTCCAGCATGCGCAGGTCCGAACCTTGAAGACGCAGATCCAGCTGGGGCCTGTCTGGCGCCGTCAGATGATCAATAACACCGGTGCCGCTGATCTGCAGGCTGCCGATTCGCCCGTCCCCCTGAAAGCGGATTTCACCGGCCTCAAGTAGTTCTTCAAAAGGACCCACGGTGCCGCGATAAGCAAGATCCTGCTGGTTCAGGGAGCCCTGCATCTCCAGGCGGAGCATGGCCTGCGCGTCTGTTGTCAGGGACAGTCCGAGCAGCTGGACGGCAATGGGAAAATCACGCGCCGGATCGCGCAGCACACCCTGAAAATCCCGCACCCTGGCGCTTCGAATGAGGAGCGGTAGCCCGACCGCATCAGCCCTGGTGGATGATGCGGCTGCGGGAGGAGCCAGATTGTTGCTACCGTCCTCACGCCATTCGAGTGCCAGGCGGATTTCCTGCAGCTCCAGCCGGTTCAACAACAGGGGGCCTTCGCGCCACAGGGAAGACAACACCAGGCTGCCACGGAACTGTTCGACGGATAGCAGCGCCGGATCTTCCGCCCAGTCAGGGTTCGCAATATGTAAGCCGCTGCCGCTGAAGGTCAGTTCGCTGCCGAGTTGCACGGACAGGGTTTCAACACGTAATTCCCGGCCCAGGGCTTCAGAGGCAAACGCTTCAATGGACGACTGAAAGCGGCCAAGATCCATATTCCAAAGCGCGATGCA
>JABSSV010000161.1 GCA_013213875.1 Lysobacterales bacterium | reverse complement strand
TAATAGGACTCACCCAGCCAGTACTGCGCGTTTCCGGCCAGTGCACTGTCACCGTACTGACGCAGAAAATCCTGGAAGCCGCGCGAAGCATCCGCGTAACGCAGATCACGCAGAGACTGGAACGCCGCGTCATAAGCGGCCTGCTCCATTTCCGGAGTCGCGGTAGTAACGCTGGTGGTTGCCTGTGGCGCTGCGATGCTGGTCACCGCAGAGGCAGCGTCGGGTCGCTCACTGACCGCCGGCAAATCCTGTGCTCCGGCCGTGGCGACCGGTGTTGCGGGCCCGACATCTGGCCGGATCACCGGTACCGCGACCGTCGCTCCTGTCGCCGGCGTGGCCCCTAGGGCTGCAGGCGCCGCGGCATCACCGACCGGGGGCACGCTAACACCCGGCACGGACTGGGGCACGCTGGCACCGGTTCCGAGTTCACCGAGACGCTGGTCAAGATCCAGATACTGATCGCGCTGACGGCGCTTCAGATCTTCGATTTCAAAGCCCTGCTCTTCCAACTGGCCACGCAGCATGCGGATTTCATCCTGTAGCTGCTGCACCTGTAGCACCAGGTTCATCATGGCCTCATTGGCGGTATTTGACTGGGCGCTCGCCGAGCTGGAAACAACGATGGCCAGCGCGAGGCTGGCCATCGAGGCAGATAAAGATCTGAAAGACAGCATCATTACCGCGCCGTGTAGACGACCTCTACGCGACGGTTTTTCCACCAGCAGTCTTCGTTGCTGACGCGGCAGACGGGACGCTCTTCGCCGTAGCTAACGACGTCCATCTGGCCACCGCGTGCACCGCCCGCAGACAGCAGGCCTTTCACTGCGTTGCCGCGGCGTTCGCCAAGGCCCAGGTTGTATTCACGGGTACCGCGCTCATCGGCGTGGCTTTCCAGCGTCACCGCTGCGGTAGATGAAGACGCCATATAGGCCGCGTGAGCCGCAAGAATGCTGCGGTACTCCGCCTTCACTTCCGACTTGTCGAAGTCAAAATAGATGACGCGTTTGGACAGCAGGCTTTCCGGGTTGTCAAAATTGCGCGCATCGCTGTAATCGCGCGGATCGGGCGCCGCAACCGTTTCTACCGGTTCAGGCTGTTCCACCGGAGCCGGCTTCGGCTCGGTCACTTCGGGCGTGGTGTCTTTGCGGCACGCTGACACGGCCAGTGCCAGGGTCAGTGCCAGCAGCAGGCGCAGGGCAATTTTCATGAGTTCCTCCTGTTTGACGGTTCGACGCCCAGAGGCGCCGGCAGGTCTTACGCTTCTTAAAGTTAGTCTTATCTGATGACGGGCGACCAGGCGGGTTCGCGCACATCTCCCTCACTCAGAATAATCCGTTGTCGAACGTTGCCGTCGGCGGAAACCGCTGACAGCACGCCCCGGGTTCCTTCCCGCGTGGCGTACAAAATCATACTGCCGTTGGGCGCAAAACTCGGCGACTCATCCAGCTTACCCGGGGTCAGAACGCGCAGGCGTTGAGTCTCCAGATCCCAGATAGCTATACGATACTCGTTTCCCCTGCCATTCGCCACAGCCACCTTGCGGCCATCCGGAGAAATGCTCGCCCGGGCATTGTTGTCCCCTTCCCGGGTGATGCGACGCGCAGAACCACCCGCCGCATCCACCGCATAGATCTGTGGACGCCCGCTGCGATCGGAGGTGAAGAAAATGGTGTTTCCATCCGGCGACCAGGTCGGCTCCGTATCGATGGCCCAGTGGTTGGTGAGCTGTCGGGTCTGGCCGCTGGCCAATTCCCGCACATAGACCTCCGGATTGCCCGAGCGGGACAGGGTCAGCGCGAGAAAACGCCCATCGGGCGAGAAAGACGGCGCGCCGTTGATACCCACGCCCGCGGAAATACGCTCCCGGGCGCCCGTTG
The DNA here is from genome assembly GCA_013213875.1 of Lysobacterales bacterium. Taxonomy (GTDB): domain Bacteria; phylum Pseudomonadota; class Gammaproteobacteria; order Xanthomonadales; family SZUA-36; genus Marinihelvus. The sequence continues at coordinate 388 of JABSSV010000161.1, read as the reverse complement.
CCACCTCCTGAATCCAGATGGCCGAGTTGCCCTCTTCGAAGGAGACATAGGCCAGCCGGCTACCGTCAGGTGACCAATTGGGTGACAGCAGAGGCTCTGGCGAGCCAACCACGGTAATGGGCCCGTAGCCGTCCGCATCGGCCACCACCAACTCATAGCGCAGGCTGGCACCCTCGCCAGTGGCGGATACATAGGCGATACGGGTCGCAAAGGCGCCGGGTACACCGGTCAGCTTTTCGTAGACCGCATCGGCTACCCGGTGGGCGCCAAAGCGCAGATCGCCGGGCCCGACACTGGTGATCTGGGACAGGAGTCGCTCCTGCGTATGCACATCAAACAGCTGATACACAATATCGTAGCCACCATTGGGCGAATCATTCACCCAGCC
>JABSSV010000160.1 GCA_013213875.1 Lysobacterales bacterium | reverse complement strand
TTCCTTGATAAAACCGCGCCAAAAACCGACCAGGATCGACAGCAGCACCACGGCCAGCAATATCAGATCCACCGTACCCAGCATCATCCTGAACTCTGAACCATACCCTTGAGCCCGCGCTCCTGCTGCAGCCGATCGCGCAGTCGCAGGGCCGCTTCCCGGTCCAGTTCAGGCCCTACCAGCACCCGGTAGCGGGTTGCGCCCGCCTGCGTCACGGCCGCAGAGCTGGCTCGAAAACCCGCATCGCGTAGCTCGAACACCAGACGCTGCGCGTTCTCGGAGGAAGAAAACACACCCACCTGAACCACCCACCGCACCAGCGGGTCATCGGGACGGGTGACGGGAGCCGCTTCGTCCGGGCGCAAATCTACGAGGCGCGGATTTAAACCCGCCAGGTCGTTCTGTAAACGTTGCAGAGTCCGCTCAGCCTCGGCGCGATCCTCGAAAGCACCCACGCGCACCCGGTGCAGCCGTCCCGCATCCACCTCCACCTCGTCTGTGACCAGGGGCAGATTCATGGCCCGCAGCTGTTGCGCGAGCCGATCGGCATTGGCCAGACTACTGAAACTGGCCACCTGCACGAGATAGCGCCCCTTGAGCGCCACTGGCGCAGGCATGGATTCCGGTTGCGCTTCAGGCTGGGAGTCGGGAGGTTCCGTTACCAGGGCAGGCGGTTCCGTGACCGGCGTCACGACCTGTACCGGCACCTCTGGAGCCGGCTCCGGGAGCTCGGCTGGCTGGGTACTGGCCGAATCGCCATCAGCTGCCGGCGTATCGACCTCCGACCCCAAGGCCACGATTGCCGTGCCCGGAGGCGCCGCAGCCGTTCCTGCACCGGATTCTTCTGCCCCGGAAGCCAGCGACTCCGGCATGGGCAGGGCTGAGGTCGGCTGCTCTGGAACCACCGATGGTTGATCAGGAACCGGCGTGCCGATCGGGAAGCGGCGCGTCTCAAAAGCCAGCTCCTTGGGCCGGGTTGGCAGCTCGATTGGTTCTGCCTGCTGGCCTTGTTCGGCCTGGCCGCTCAGCAACATGGGAAGAATAATCACCGCCAGCGCTATCAAAACGCAGGCACCAACGAGGCGTTGTTTTAATGCTCTGTCCATGGGCGCCCTTCTAAAGGTCAGGCTGCGAGTCTAGCAGGCACGGCAGAACCGTGCATGACCGCGTTACCGGGTCTCGCCTGAACCCCGGCTTCAGGTATTAAAAACCGCAAGTAGGTGGTTCCTGAGGACGCGCACTTTATACTCGGGGGTAACGCAACGGGGCCCCTATGCACATACCCATTTTGACTTACCACGCCATGAACGTGGCCAGTAACCGCTACGCTGAAAATGATCATCTGGCCCTGGCTCAGGATCTGCAGACCATTCGACAGCTGGGACTGCGGGTCATATCCCTATCGAGCGTGGTGGATTGGTGGCGAGGTCTGTTACCGGATCATGCTGTGGAAGGTTGTCTGGCAATCACCATGGATGACGGTAGCTGGTTTGATTATTACGACCTGAACCACCCGACCTGCGGCCCGCAGCGCAGCATGCTCAACATCGCCAGGGACTTTCGTAATCAGCACCAGGGGCAGCCAGCCATTCCCATGAGCAGTTTCGTCATTGCTTCGCCGAAGGCGAGGTCCCAGCTGGACCGAACCTGCATGCTGGGTAAAGGCTGGTGGGATGATGACTGGTGGGAAGCGGCAAACCAGGAAGAGGTGCTCTCAATTGAATGTCATAGCTGGGACCATACGCACCCGACGCTTGACCAGGTGGCACAAAAGGACAATCAGCGCGGCAACTTTGCGGCCGTTGCGTGCTATGAAGATTGTTACAGGCAGGTGGTTGAAGCGGCCGCGCACATCGAAGCTATCGCCGGCAGACGTCCGGAGTTTTTCGCCTATCCCTATGGACAGGCCAGTGCTTACCTGCGCTATGAATTCATGCCAAAATTCCAGCATGAGCACCGGTTCAACGCAGCCTTTTCTATCCTGCCCAAAGCGGTAGAAAAAAGCGATGACCGCTGGTTTCTACCACGCTACGTCTGTGGCCGTGACTGGCAATCCACGCGGGAACTGAAGGCTCTGATCAGCAGCTAGAAAGGTCCGATCGCATGAATTTTGGCGATCAATTCTGCTTGCCGGCTGGGTGCCAGAGGCTTATGGAAGTTTACGATCAGATGCTCATGCGGTGTCGGCACAAAACCTGCGCGCAGATCGATCTCGTAGGCGCGCTTATCACCGGCATGGCCAAAGAAGGCCTCACAGTCATCACGATAGTAGTCAAAGGCGAACTTTAGCACCTGAAAATAGGCGCCACCCTGAGCCTTGATCAGAGCCCGGGTTTCTTCCGACATGAGCCGGAAGACCGTACCATCAGTCATGGCGCCACCGACCAAAATCACTTCGTCGTAGGGCAGGAAACTGGTGTAACAAAGCGGCATGAACTGGTGCCAGTCGTGGCGATAAAAGCAGACCACCGCGTGACCATACTCCGGGGCCGGATCACCAAATTTCTTGCGAAACAGCGAATCCACAAAAAATGGCGCATGCGCTACCGGGCTGATAAGAAGCCGATCACTTAGTTGCAGGTACTCACTCACAGCATCTCGCCTCGGTAACAATCCCACCATAGCGCCGCGGGCCGAAACCGCCAACGCTTTCCCTTTTGCACAGCATCCGCTCTCCTGGTCCCGGGGCCGCACATACCACGTGCCCTAGCCCGCACTATCCGTTCTGAGCTGAGCAAACCATTGCAAGGCCTCGGCAGCCGTCTGGAAGGAACCAAACACCAGCACGCCCTGCCCAGCCTTGGCCTCCCGGAGCGCCATAACGAGCGCCTCGCTCACGGCGCCGCAGGCAAGGGCCTGCGTTCCCCCAGCTGTCTGTACCCGGTCCGCCAGCGCACGCGCCGATTGACCACGTTCCGCGTCTTCCAGACCGGCACAATAAAAGGTTTCGACCACCGGCGCCAAACGCTGTGCCACGCTCAATGCATCCTTGTCCGCATACATGGCCAGCACGGCCTTCACCGGGACATCTGTCTCGGCGCTGAGCCAATCGGCCACTGCGGACGCGGCCAGTGGATTGTGCCCCACATCAACCCAGCAGTGCGGTGCCTCATGCACCAACTGCAGGCGTCCCGGATGCCGGGTAGCGGCCAGTGCCGCATCCAACGCCTCCGTATCCGGTAGCCGGCCGCTGAGCGCCCAGGCCGCAGCCAGCGCACCGGCCAGATTGTCCAGCTGGTGTCCCTGTGCCAGGGATGGACGCGCCAGCGCTAGGGATGCTTCCGCGATATCAAAGCGCAGTCGCTCGCCTTCGGCTTGCAAACGGAAATCCTGCCCGGCCCGAAATAGGTCACAGTCCAATTCCGCCGCCGCCTGCAACACGCTTTCCGGCGGCTTCGCTTCAGCACTGATTACGCGGATACCCGGCCGCAATATGCCAGCTTTCTCGGCCCCGATCTGCTCCCGATCGGTACCGAGAAAGGTCTGATGGTCCAGACCCACCGGCGTGATAACGGCCACATCCGGATCAATCAGGTTCACCGTGTCCAGACGCCCGCCCAGGCCCACTTCCAGCACAGCCACGTCCGGACCGGCCGCCGCCATAAGCCAGAGACAGGCCAGCGTGGTGAATTCGAAATAGGTCAGTGATATGTCTCCGCGCGCTGCCTCCACCGCTGCAAAGGCGCGCACCAATTCCCCGTCGCTGACGGCTTCGCCAAATAACGAAAGCCGCTCATTAAAGCGCAGCAGGTGGGGCGAGGTGTAGGCTGCCTGGCTGAGACCCAGACCTTGGAGCACGGCGCAGAGCCAGCGCACCGTCGACCCCTTGCCATTGGTGCCGGCCACGGTCACCACCTGCGCCGCCGGTCGCGGCGCGCCCAGGGCGCGCCAAACCGCGCCACAGCGCTCCAGCCCGAGATCAATACTGGTGGGGTGACGATCCTCGAGCAGCTTCAGCCAGGCGGGCAGATCCCGCGCGGGAGGTGGCAGCGCCATTCAGGCCGGTACCACCTCTCCGGTGACGGGGATAGGACGGTCACCGGACATCATGAGGGCCAGCATGGCGCTGAGCTCTTCGCGCAGGCTGCGGCGATCGATAATGCGGTCAATGGCCCCTTTCTGCAGCAAAAATTCACTGCGCTGAAAGCCCTCGGGGAGTTTTTCACGGACCGTTTGTTCAATGACCCGAGGTCCGGCAAAACCGATCAGGGCGCCAGGCTCACCCACGTTAAGGTCACCCAGCATACCGAGACTGGCGGACACGCCGCCGGTGGTCGGGTGCGTCAATACGGATACGAAAGGCAATCCCGCCTGCCCCATGCGCTCCAGCACCGCGCTGGTCTTGGCCATCTGCATCAGCGACAGGAGCCCTTCCTGCATACGGGCACCGCCGGTCGCGGAAAAACTGACCAGCGGGCATTTCAGGCGCAGCGCTTCCTGACCGGCGCGACTGAACTTCTCACCAACCACAGAACCCATGGAGCCGCCCATGAAACCGAATTCGAAGGCACAGGCAACTAGCGGCATGCCCCGCAACTGACCGGCCATGGCAATCAGCGCATCGCGCTCGCCGGTCTTTTTTTGCGCCGCTGCGATGCGGTCCTTGTATTTTTTACTGTCCCGAAAACGCAGCACATCCACCGGCTCCAGCGTGCTGGCCAGTTCGCGCCGGTTATCCGGATCGAGAAACTGGTCCAGGCGGGTACGAGCCGAGAGACGCATGTGCTCGCCGCATTTGGGGCAGACTTGCAGATTACGTTCCAGCTCCGGACGATAGAGGACCGCCGTACAAGCGGAACATTTGGTCCACAGCCCCTCCGGCACGTTGCGCTTGTTGCCACCCTCGGTACGAATACGCGAGGGCATCAATTTGGTAAACCAACTCATTGTCCCGGATCCCCGAACTGCCCGCAGGCTGAGTTAGCTATTGTCCAATGCCTGCCGCACGGACGCAACAAAGTCGCGGGCGCGACCCACCGCGTCCGCACGATCCTCGGACTCAGCCAGCAGCTTCACCAGCGCGCTACCGATTACTACGCCGTCGCTATGGGCTGCCACCGCTTTGGCAGACTCGGCATCATTGATGCCGAAACCGGCAGCGACGGGTAGTTCGCTACGACTGCGAATGGCGTTGATAGGCGCCTGCAGCGCATCGGCATCGAGTCGGTTAGCGCCGGTGATGCCCTTGAAAGAGACGTAATAGATGAAACCGCTGGCGGCCCCGCAGATGCGATCCAGACGGGCTTCGCGCGTGGTGGGCGCTACCAGCAAAATGGAGGACAAGCCCTCCTGCTCCAGTGCTTGATGCAGGACCTGAGCCTCTTCCGGCGGGCAGTCCACCAGCAGCAGGCCGTCCACACCTGCAGCAGCCGCGGCTGCGGGAAAATCGGCCTCCCCAAAGCGCTCCACAGGGTTCATATAGCCCATGAGAATCACCGGAGTTTGCTGGTCCTGTTCGCGAAACTCGCGCACGGTACTGAGCACCGACTCCAGGGTGACCCCACGCTCAATGGCTCGCTCACTGGACTGCTGGATCACCGGGCCGTCGGCCATGGGATCAGAAAAGGGTACGCCCAGTTCCAGCAGGTCGGCCCCGCCCTCTACCAGGGCGTGCATGATGTCCACGGTCCAATCCGCATGCGGATCGCCCACGGTGATAAAAGGAATCAGCGAACAGCGGCCATCTTGAAAGCTGGCGGAGATTCTCGCACTCACAGTTCCAAACCCTCGATCGCTGCCAGCGTCTGCACGTCCTTGTCACCACGGCCCGACAGGTTGATCAGGATGGTCTGATCGGCGCGCATCTCACTGGCCAGCTTCATGCCATAAGCGATCGCATGGGCGCTTTCCAGAGCGGGCAATATGCCTTCCATGCGCGACAGCGCATGGGTTGCCGCCAGCGTTTCTTCATCGGTAACGCCCACATAGGTTGCCCTGCCCTCGTCTTTGAGCCAGGAATGCTCCGGGCCCACGCCGGGATAGTCGAGGCCTGCGGATACCGAATGGGTATGGGTGATCTGACCCGCCTGATCATCCAGCAGATAGGTGCGGCAGCCGTGCAAGACACCGGGCTTACCGGCACACAGGGAAGCCGCGTGCTCTTCCGTATTCAGGCCACGCCCGGCCGCCTCAACCCCGTACATGGCCACATCGCGGTCGCCAATAAAGGGGTGGAACAGGCCTATCGCGTTACTGCCCCCGCCCACACAGGCCACCAGCGCGTCAGGCAGTTCTTCATACTGCTCCAGCATCTGCTTCCGTGCCTCACGTCCCACGATGGCGTTGAAGTCACGCACCATGACCGGATAGGGGTGGGGTCCCGCTACGGTACCGATCACGTAAAAGGTGTCGTCCACATTCGTCACCCAGTCGCGCATGGCTTCATTCAGTGCATCCTTGAGGGTTTTGGAACCGGAGGTGACACTGCGAACCTCAGCGCCCATGAGGCGCATGCGGAACACGTTGATGGCCTGCCGATGAATATCGGTCTCACCCATGTACACCACACACTGCTGATTCAGGCGCGCCGCTACCGTTGAGGTTGCCACACCATGCTGACCAGCGCCGGTCTCAGCGATCACGCGCTGCTTGCCCATGTGCCAGGCCAGCAGGTTTTGGCCTACCGTGTTGTTAATTTTGTGAGCGCCCGTGTGGTTCAGGTCTTCACGCTTGAGCAGGATTCGCGCACCGCCGCAGTGCTGCGTCAGGCGCTCCGCGTAATAAATGGGTGACGGCCGGCCGACGTAATAGGCCAGATCCCGGTCCAGTCGCGCCATGAACTCATCGTCGTTGCGCCAGCGCAGCCAGGCCTCACGCAGCTCTTCAAGTGCGTGCATGAGCGTCTCGGAAACGAAGGAGCCGCCGTATTCACCGAAATGGCCGGACTCATCCGGCTGATCACTGGTTTGCTGTACTTGTGCGTTCATTGCTTGCCTGTCGTGCGTTGACCATAAAGTCATGGAGCAAGGCATCATCTTTGATGCCCGGCGAGGATTCCACACCGCTGGAAACGTCTACGGCATGGGGTTGAAACTGATGGATGGCTGCAGCCACGTTGTCCGGGCGCAAACCGCCTGCCAGCCAGAGTGGCTTGGCACTGTGCACGCGCCGGCGCCAATCAAAGCTGTGACCGGTACCTCCGGCCCCTCCGGGTGCGTGCGAATCGAGCAGGATGCCGGCGGCGCTGACGTAGCGCGCAGCCACCTCCTCCGGGTCCGATTCTGACATAGACACGGCCTTAATATAAGGCATGCCGTAGCGCTGACAATCCGCTTCCGTCTCACGCCCATGAAACTGCAGCCAGTCCAGTTCCACATGATCAAGAACCGCCTCAATGTCTGCCCTTGACTGGTCCATGAACAGACCAATGCGGCAGACGCCATCGGGCACGGCGGTGACGAGACTCTGTGCCTGCGCAATGCCGAGTTGTCGCGGGCTTTTCGCAAACACAAAGCCCAGCGCGTTGGCACCATAGCCCACGGCGCTGCTGATATCTTCCGTGCGGGTCAGCCCGCAAATCTTGATGGTCAGGGACACGGAACTTCCTTTAACTTCTTGCTAGCGAAAGGCCTTGGGCGGGTTGGGAATCGCAAAACCCTGCGGATAACGCACACCCATAAAATACAGTCCGTCGGGCGGTGCCGTCACGCCCGCCAGCCGTCGATCCTTGCCGGCCAGCAATTCGCCTATCCAACCCGGCTCGCGCTCACCCCGCCCTACTTCGAGCAGAGACCCGGCCAGGTTCCTTACCATGTGATAGA
>JABSSV010000016.1 GCA_013213875.1 Lysobacterales bacterium | reverse complement strand
CATCTCCTGCTGAATGTCCACCGCGTAGACCGTACCTTCAGGCACACGACGGGCCATACGGAAGCTGAAATACCCCGTACCGGCGCCGATATCAGCGATATCCGCGTCGGGCTCCAGCGGCAGGTTGGCCACCAGCAGATCGGTGCGCTCTTCCCTTACCCGGCTGTTGCGCTCCAACCAGGGTGCGCCAAGATGACCCATCACCTGGGAAATCTCGCGCCCCATGTAGACCTTACCAATCCCGTCCATGCTGGGCGGACCGGATTCATAGGGACTGGCCACCGCCGCCATGGCGGTGCAGCCCAGGAGCAAAAACAGAACACGTAGCAGCATCAGTATCTCCCCAGGAACCTACATACCCGGCGCCGTTGCCAGATCTTCACCACGGCACTGACCGGTGACCTGCAGTTTGCTGGCCAGGTCGCGTAGTGCCGTGCGCAGGCCCTCTTCGATGACCGGATGGTAGAAGGGCATCTGTAAAGCACGGGTGACGGTCATTTGCTGCTGCACGGACCAGGCCAGAAGGTGCGCAAGATGTTCGGCGCGTGGACCGATAAACTCCGCCCCCAGCAGGCGACAGGAGCAGCGGTCGCCATAGATGCGCAAAATGCCCTGATTTTTACCCATGACCCGGGAGCGACCCTGATTCACAAAGGAAACCTCACCCACCTCGATGGCGGCCGGATCCAGCTCGCTGTAGGGCGAACCTATCATCGCCATATTCGGGTCGGTAAAAGCCACCGCCAGGGGCGTGCGCCGCACGTGCGCAGTGATGTTCGGATAGGCGGCCGCGTTGCCGCCCGCAATGCGCCCTTCGTCCGAGGCCTCGTGTAACAGGGGCCGGTGACCACTGACATCTCCCGCCAGAAAAATCGGCTCGCCAGCGACCTGCGTGGTACGAGGATCCCAGGCCGGCATGCCACGCTCGTCAAGCGCGACACCGGCGGCCTCCAGATCCAGATCGGCCAGCATGGGACGCCGACCTGCTGCCACCAGTACCTGATCGAAGACCTCCTCATGGGCCGTGCCGGCTGCGTCGGTCCAGCTCAGACGAATGCCGCCCGCTACTTTTTCCGCCGCGCTGACCTGGCTGGAAAGCTGCAAATGCAGGGACTGGGACAGCACCTCGTGGGTGACCTGCTGCACCACCGGATCCGTAAAAGGGCCCAGCGCCTCGAAGGGACTGAAGAAAGTTACCTCGGAACCAAGACGCTGCAGCGCCTGGCCCAGTTCCAGACCAATAATCCCCGTGCCGACCACGGCCAGGCGACGGGGCACCTGCTCCAGCTCGAACACATCATCGTTGACCAGAACATGTTCACGAATAGCGTCATAGGGCGGCGGAATGATGGGGGTGCTGCCGGCCGCGATCACCACCGCCCGGGCGTGCACCTCCGTGTGCTCATCGACCTGCAGGACACCTGGCGCCGTGAAGCGCGCGTGGCCCAGTAAGCGCTGGGAGGACGGCAAGGCTTCCGTGTCCTCCACCACAAAATTCACAAACCGGTCTCGCTCGGCGCGGACGCGGCCGAACATGGCCTCCGCATCGACCTGCCAGCCATCAACCTTCAAGCCAAAGCGATCAGCGCCCTGAATTTCGTGCGCAGCGTCGGCCGCCGCAATCAGCAGTTTGGAAGGCATGCAACCAACGCGGGCACAGGTGGTGCCATAGGCTGCCCGCTCAATCATCAGGGGCTGCTTGCCCGACTTCTCTACTTCCCGCCGCGCGTTTAGGCCCGCGGACCCAGCGCCAATGATGGCCACATCAACTTTCAGCTTTTCCATGACGTCCTCTTTTGCCGTCGCGAAACAATTCGCTCGTTGCCAAACAGCTTAAAGGATGCACAAGCCGCCGTTGATTGTTTTATCTGATCGGCGCTGTAGGGAATGGCTATGGATCAGGGACGTACTTTCGACAGCCGTGGCATGGATGGTTGGCAGGTGGAACAGCGATAGAGCCGGCGGCTACCGCGCACCTCCTTTTCAATCTTGCTACCGCAGCGATAGCAGCGCTGGCCAGCGCGCGCAAAGACCCAGAAACGATTGCGACGGCCGCCCGGACGCCTCGGCAACCCTTCAAGCGTGGGCTGGTCGAGCGTGATGCCGCGGGTGCGGTAGGAACGCCAGCCCAGCAACAGGGTATCGCTGGCCAATTGCATCAGCTGGGACTCGCTGCAGTCGCGCGGACGGGCGTCCGGCGCCAAACCGGACAAGAACAGAATTTCCGAGCGCAGGTAGTTGCCGAGACCGGCCAGAAACCCCTGATCAAGATAGAGCGAGGCGAGACTGCGACCGGCAAAGCGCTGGTCCTGCAGGCGCGCGGTCAGCGTGTCGGCATCAAGCTTGCTATCCAGCAGATCCGGTCCCAGACGATTAAGGAATGCGTGCTCGCGCTCTGCGGCTGCGTCCAGCAGCGCCACGTCGGAAGCGCTGTAGAGCAACGCGCTGTGACTTGGCGTGTGCAGCGCCACGCGCAGGGAGCGGGTCGTTGCTGGCCAACGACCCCGCTTGCTGGTGTACCAACGGCCATAAAGCTGGTTATGGCTGTAAAGGCTCAAGCCCGTGTCGAAGCGCGTGAGCATGGCTTTGCCACGCGTGTCGATGGCGGTAACGCAGGCCCCGGTCAGGCGGGCCTCCGCGGCTTTGAGCTGCGGAAAGGCAAACCACACTTCCTCCAGCGGCTGGCCGACCAGCACCTTGGCGATGCGGTCGGCAGCAAGCCGGATTTCCGGTCCTTCAGGCACCCGTCACGTGCGCCAGGAACCGGTGCCGGTCACTGGGCCAGAGCGTCCTTGATGGCCGCTACAAAATCCTCGTCTTCCGGTTTCGTACGTGGGCTGAACTCGCTGATGTACTGACCATCGCGACCGATCAGGTATTTGTGGAAATTCCAGGACGGATAGGTGCCGGAGACGTCGGCCAGCGCGGCGTACATGGGGTGGGCATTCTTTTCCTTCACCGCCGTCTTCTCAAACATGGGGAACTGGACCCCGTAGGTGAGACGACAGAATTCTTCAATCTGCTCCTCCGTACCCGGCTCCTGCCCCATAAAGTCATTGGACGGGAAGCCCAGAACCACCAGCCCTTCGTCGCTGTAGTCGCTGTAGAGTTTCTCCAGACCGTCATACTGAGGCGTCAGGCCGCACTTGGACGCGGTGTTAACAATCAGGACCACTTTGCCTTCATAGGCTTCGCAAAGATTGACCTCGTCATCAGAAGCCAGCTTGCGGAAATCCTGATCCAACAGGCTGCTTTCGCAGGCAAAGACATTAACGCTGAGGCTCAGCAGCAGCAGGGCAGCAAGTGCTTTCATGGCAAAACTCCATTCAATGAGGCGTGCAGTGTCTGGCGCGGACAGTGAAACCGCTGTCAAAGCCGAGGCAGGCCACCAACCTGCGAGACAATCCGCGCTATGATCAGCTCATGCGATTCAGCGACCAGATGCCCCTTCATTTTCAGGATGCCCTGCCCGATCGCTCGGCCGTGGTAGTGATCGGCGCTGGCATCATCGGCATGGCAACGGCCTGGTTCCTCGCTCGGCACGGCATTGAGGCACTGGTGCTGGACAAGGGGCGCGTGGCGGGCGAACAGTCCAGCCGCAACTGGGGCTGGGTGCGGCAAACCGGCCGTGACGATGCGGAATATCCCATCATGATGGAGAGCATCAAGCACTGGGACGGTTTGGCCCATGCCCTTGGGGAGGATGTGGGCTTCCAGCGTGGTGGCGTGCTGTTTCTCGCCGCCAATGAGACGGAGGCGGAGGCCTTCGATCCCATTCTGGCGCGTTCCCGACAGCATGGGGTAGACACGGAACGGCTAAGCCAGGCCGCTCTGGAACAGCTGCTAGACGGACGCCCCGGCCAGTGGCACAGCGCGCTCTATACCGCCAGCGATGGCCGGGCCGAGCCCTGGCTGGCCGTGCCGGCCCTGGCCCGCGGCGCCCAGCGCCTGGGCGTAAAGATTCGTGAACGCTGTGCGGTGCGCGGCCTGGAACGCAGCGCTGGCCGGGTCAGCGGCGTGATCACGGAACAGGGCCGCATAGGCTGTGACACGGTGGTCTGTGCCAGCGGCGTCTGGTCCAGCCTGCTGCTGCGCCAGGAAGGCATTGACCTGCCGCAGCTGGCGGTCAAGAACACGGTAGCGCGGACGACGCCCGGACCGGCGGTCTTCAGTGGTGCCGCGACCGGCGATGATATCGCTATCCGCCGCCGCGCGGATGGCGGCTACACCCTGGCCCTGTGCGACGAACTGGAGCACTTTATCGGCCGCGACAGCCTGCGCTTTATGGCGCCTTTTCTTCCGGCCCTGCGCAAATCACGGGCGCACATGCAGCTGCGCTGGAAAGATCTGGGCGAGCGCCTGCGCACGCCACGCTGGCAGCTGGATCAGGTCTCGCCCTTTGAACGCAACCGCGTATGGAATCCGGAGCCCTCCCAGGCATCCCTGCAGCGCATGACCCGGCTGCTGGCTGACCGCTATCCCAGACTGGCAGGCCTGAAGCTGGCAGACAGCTGGGCCGGCATGATAGACGCGACCCCGGATGCGGTGCCGGTCATGGACCGGGCAGCCGCTGTGCCGGGTTTGCTAGTGGCTACCGGCTTCAGTGGGCACGGCTTCGGTATCGGCCTCGGCGCCGGTCGCATTGTGGCCGATCTGGTCCGCGGCGCCGCTCCCGGCCACGACCTGCATCGCTTCCGCTTATCCCGCTTTAAGGATGGTTCCAGGCTGGAACTGGGCCCCTGGATCTAGCCCCTTTGGCCGTTGGGTTAGCGCGCTGCGCCGGCCGGGTAGCCGGTCATTTCCAGATACCCCACACCGGCCGCAGCGCCATCCGGGCCCGTGACTTCCACACGACCCTCCCAGTAGGGAAAGTCCACGGCCATCCACTGCTGCTCAAGACCCGCTTCTATGGCCAGGTCCAGGCCGGCCTCAGGCCACTGCAGGCGCCAGCCCAGCGGCAAGCGCCGGTCGGCCACAATGGCCCAACGACGTGGTCGTAGCTGCCAAGCACCCGGCCGGGCTTCCAGCCGCGTGCCATCCTGTCGATGCAACACTAGATAGCCATAGGGCTCGGCGCCGGCATGCCGGGGCCGGAGCTGAAACGCCATGAGCTTGTCACCGTTGGCCAGGTGCAGGGAAAACCAGTCCCAGCCTTGCTGATCCGGCTGCAGAAATTGACTGCTCCACTCGCGATCCAGCCAGGCTTGTCCCCGGACCTGCACCGTCTGACCTGCGAAATGCAACGTACCTTCAGCCGCCAGCCAGGGCTGCGAGTAGTAGTAGGATCCGCCACCACCCGCGTGCTTCTGTGAGAAGCCCTGATCGCCCTGCAAGACGAGTGAGCGATCACTGCGCAGCACCAGATCAGCGGCCACACCGTCTTCCGCCGCCTGCACCCGCAAGGGCAGCCAGGACGTGTCCTGGCTGGCCAGGCGCCAGTCATCCAGCCAGGCAGCGAAAGGTGCGGCGGTCGCTCCCGCCTGGGCGACCGCAGGGTCATGCCCGCCCCGCCCGTAGCGTTGAAAAGCCCGGTGGCCATCGGGTGCTGTTACGGCAAAATGGGCCATATAGATCTGCCCGGATTGCCAGGGATTGTCCACCGAAGAACCGGGCGGGCGCAGGGCCGTTCGGAACAAGGTCCACTGCAGCCCCCAGGGTCGCCCTTCCATGTCGCTTAAATTCGCCGTGAGATACCACCATTCGATGCGGAAATCCGGATGTGCTCCGTGATCGGCGGGAAAAACCAGCGACCGCTCGGGACTGGCCTGCGCATAGGCCGGATCCGCCTGCGCCAAAACGGCAAAATCCGCCTGCGGCTCTTCCGCATGGCGATCACAGCCCCCCAGCAGCAGCGACAGCAGGACGAGCAGCGGCAAACCCGACCTCATGTGGAGGCCTTCCGCAGATGCACAGCCGGTGTGGCCCGCAGCAATTGCAGGGCCGGCAGCAAAACCGCCAGCATCATGGCCAGCGCGGCGGTGATGGCGAGCGTCATCAGTGACGGCCAGGACCACAGCAGGGGAAAACTCCAGCCGAAGGCGACCGGCGTCACGACGCTGGCCAGATAGGCAGCGAGCAATGCGCCAAAGGGCCCAACCAGCACCATGGCGAGCAGGCCCAGCAGGCCCCACTGGAAAATCAGCAGCCAGGCGCGGGTGCGCCGCGGCACACCGAGACTCGCCAGTACGGCCTGTTGAGCGAGGCGATGATGCTGGATTGCGCTGACGGCGCAAAACAGGCCGATGGCCCCGACCAAAAGGGTCAGCAGGTTCAGGGCCTGGGTCACGGCAAAGGTGCGGTCAAAGACCGCCAGAGCCACGGCACGCAACTCCTGCTGGTCCAGCAGCTCGGAGGCATCGATGTTGAGTTGCTGGGTAAGCACTTGTGCCAACGACGCCCAGTCCAGCTCGTCCGGGCCAAATACCGCCTGACCCGAGGGCGCCAGGCCGGGCCAGCAGCGCTGGAACAGGGACGCAGAAACCAGCCATTGGGAAAGGGGATTGCCATAATCGTGATAAACGCCAGCAACCGGTACCTCAACCCCGGCACAGAGCGGAACCACCATGCCCGGCCGCCAGCCATCAAGGCGACTGGCCCGTTCACTCACCAGCACGCCCTCACCGGCGAAAAACTGCGCCCTGCCCTCCGCATCATCACGCAGTAAGGCAAGGCTCGCTTGAAAACGCGGGGATGGGTCAAGATCCACCACCTCCACGCGCACGGCGCGCCCATCGGCGCGCGGCCGGTCTAGGGCCACTCGATAGCGCTCCGCCAGCTGCGCCTCCGGCGCGGTTTCATGCAAAATTGCTCGCACCACCTGTGCATCGTAGACCCCGGGCAGATAGAGCTGTGCTGCCAGACGCTGATCCAGCCAACGGTCCGTGGCCTCCCGGAAGCTGCCGATCATGGTGTTCAGACCGCTGTTGGCTACCAGGGCCAGGGTGATGGCCATGAGGGCCAGGGACGCCGGACCCAGTAGCCAGCGACTATCGGTCAATAACCAGCCCAACAGCGGTCTGCGACGCCCGCTAAGCGCGGCCAGCAGGTTCAGCAATGCACGCAGCAACATGGGCAACAGCAGCGCGGCACCCAGTAACAGAAAGGCCATGCCCGCCAGTGCTGTCAGAATGTTGGGGGCCCAACGGGCGGCCAGGGCTGCAGGTAACAGCAGGACAGCACCCATGAGCGCCAACTTGCGGTCACGACGCGCCGTGCCGCGCAGGTCCCAGCGCTCCGAACCACGATCCAGCATGGGCGCTGCCAGCGCGCGACGCAGGGGTATGGCAGCGCACAACAGCCCCGCCAGCGCGCTCATGGCCACCGGCGCCATCAAAGCACCCAGCGCGACACCATCCGGATAGACAATATAGACCCCATAAAGCTGCGCCAGGGTCTGACCGACACCCGGCAAAAGCACGCCGGCCAGATGAGCGCCCAGCCAACTACCCAGCACGGTGCCGAGGAGCAGAAACAGCCCCAACTCAAGCAGCAGGGCGCGGCCCAGGCGCGCTCGGGTCACACCCGCGAGGCGCAGGCGGCGGATCAGAACCCGCCGGTCCGTGTAGCTGAAAGACAGCGCGTTGTAGATCAGAAACCCACCCACCACAAAAGCCAGCAGACCCATGGCAGCAAGATTCAGATGAAAACTCTGGGTGAGTTCGGCCGCATCCGGCTGGCCGCTGGCGGGAACCCAGCGCAAGGCTTCGGGCAGCTGGTCCAAAAGTCGGCGCAATCGCTCCGGTGGCATGGCAAACACCAGCACCGCGCTCAGGCGTCCCGGCTGATCTGTGATGGATTGCAGCGCACCGAGATCCATGATCAGTCGATGACCGAGGGCCTGATCCGGCGCGGCCACCAGCGGTGGCAGTTGCTGTCCATGGTCCAGAGCCAGGCGATCGCCGACAGCCGCCCCCAGTTGTGCCATGCGAGCGGGGGCCGCCCAGAGCTCATAGGGGGGATAGGCAAAGCGATCAAAACCGCCGCTACCGCCACTCTCGTTGCGCAGGCGCTGATTGTTGGTCCCCGCCTGGCGCGGCATGGCCAACCCATCAATACCCAGCAATTCCAGACGACGGCCGTCGGCCAGCACCACATCGCTTCGCAGCAGCGGCGCCAGCTCGTAAAAGCCGGCCCGGCGTAGGCGCAAATAAAGGCCTTCATCAAAGCCACCCCGAGAGGCCTGCGACAGCAGTTGCCCCTGCGGCCCTGCGCCCAGCAACTGCTCGCCCTGGGCGTAACTGGCCCGGGCCTGCGCATTGATCAACTGGGTACCCACCAGCAGGCTTTGGGCCATGATCAGACCCAGCAACAGAAACAGGGCCTGCACCGGATGCTGGCGATAGTGAGCGAGTAGCGCGCGCAGCAAATAGACCATGATTTCAGCGCTCCGGCAGCGCCTGCAGCAGCCCCTCATCGAGGCGCAGACGGCGCTGCGTGTAAGCCGCCATGGCCGCGCTGTGGGTCACCAGCAAAAGCGCCGAGGACGCCTCTTCCACGCAGCGCACCAGAAGCCGCATAACCCGGTGACTCAGACTGTCATGCAGGTTTCCGGTCGGTTCATCGGCGAATACCAGCCGGGGCCGATGGGCCAAAGCCCGGGCGATGGCTACGCGCTGCTGTTGACCGCCGGACAGGAGCTCAACGGACCGTCCCAGGAGCGCCTCCAGCTCCAGTTCACTGACCAATTCATCCAGCCACGGGTCCTGTTCCGGCTGACCATTCAGGCGACGTTGAAAGAGCAGATTGTCGCGCACGGAAAGACCGGGCAGGAGATTGAAGTCCTGGAACACGAAGCCCAGCTCACGCCGGCGCAGGCGGGCGAGACTGGGCTCGTCCAGCGCCTGTAGTGACTGACCGTCGATGGTCACCGTGCCCTGCTCGGGCGTTTCCAGTCCTGCAGCAATTAGCAGCAGCGTGCTTTTACCGCAGCCACTCGGCCCTAACAGGGCAACGCTTTCGCCGGCAGCCAGCTGCAGGCTAACCCGATCAAGCACCCGCAATTCCGACTCGCCATCATGATAAGAACGACTGACCGCATGTAACTCAAGCACCGCCAGGCGCCTCTTGCTCCAGCCTATCCAGCAATGCGGGTATACGCTTTTTCAGACCAAAAAAGCCGCGCCGTGCATGTGGCCAGGCGCGGGCGTCATGGGCCCGGGTCCAGCGCACCAGACGGCGCCCCCGGGCAGCGAGCGCCGCTTCGAGTTGATCCAGCTGCTGCGCTACGGGCCCGAAAGGCACGGACCAGCAATGAAGTTCTTGCCAACCCTCGGCAAGCGGGCTGCTGAGAAGACCGTCAACCGTTGCAAAAACCCGGTTGCTGCTATCGGCGCCCGGGTTTACAGCCTGCCCCAGGGCCGCGGCGCTGAAGCTGGCCGCCCGTTCACCGCGGGCCGCCGCCAACTGTTCATCGCAGGCCAGACCCAAGCGCAAGCTATCGCCAGCGTCTGGAAGCGAACCGCAGAATTCGTCAGTCACCAGCCAGGCCTCCGCAAGTGGCGGTGCTGATGTCGCTGGCGGCAATTGCAGCGTCTCGCGCTGGGCCGGAGCATCCTCCAGCGCCAGCGCCTCGCGGGCGAGATCCGGACCGGGGTCAAGCCGCCCATCGGTGAAGCGCAGAATGTTGTCACGTCGGGCCAGATAGGTTTTCCCACGCGTGTGCAAGCCGGCCACCCAACGCCAGCCGAGCGTGTTGGAGGCGGGGTCCCCATCCATAAGCTGGCGCAGAAACCAGTCAGCGCCCAGAACCCAGGGCAGGCGCAGGGTAAAAATCCAGATACTGGCAAACCACATGCGGGCGTGATTGTGTAGATAGCCTGTTGCCAGCAGTTCCTGCGCCCAGTGATCGAAGGCCGGGATACCGGTCTGCCCCTGCTCTGCGGCCGTCAAAGCACGATCTAGGGGCGCCGTCGCCCGTCGTTGGTCTGTGGCTTCCTGCACGCTGCTTCCGTAGCGCTGCCAAATCTCCGGATGGTGGGCCATCCAGCCACGGAAGTAGGTCCGCCAGAACACCTCGTCTACGAACTTTGCCGCAGCCTCGCGCCCATGCCGGGCAATGACCGGCAACAGCACGTCAGGTTCTTCCAGCAATCCATGCCGAAGGTAGGGGGACAGACAGGAAACGGCCTCATGCCGACCCGCTCCCCGATCGAAATTCCGAGATTGGGCGTAGCGCGTTCCGGCCCGAGGCAAGAAACGATTCAGGCGCTCAAAACCGGCCTCGCGGGTGGCCGGCCAGGGAGCGGCGGAAGGCCGCGCTGGTGTGCTTGGTTGGGTCATACGTCGAGCATGGTGCGCAAGCCATGAAACACCTGTGAACCGCCAGCCAGGCGCTTTGGGCCGGCGCGGCATGAGCGACTAGGCGCAGCGCATCTGAACCGCTAGAATCGCGCCTCCCTTGTCACTGGCGCATCATCATGTTTCGAAACCTTCGCTGCTATCTCGTCACCACGCCCTGGCCAGACACGGAGGAAGCCTTATGCAAGGCACTAGAGGAACGCGCCTTTCGTCCCTGCAACGGCTTTAGCGAGAAAAGTGCCGGCTGGGAAGCACCCGGACAGAGTGAAGGCGTCACGCTGGCGCGGCGCCTCGCCGGCGCAGACCTGCTGGAACTGCGGACGCAAAGCCGCGTGCTGCCGGCCGCCGCCATAGCAGAGGCGCTGGAAGATCGCGTTAACGAGTATCGCGAACGCATGGGGCAAGAGCCGCCACGGCGGGAACTGCGGCGCCTGAAAGAAGAGACTCGCGATGAACTGTTGCCCAAGGCGCTGGTGAAGTCGGACAGGCTGCGTGGCTGCTTTATCCACTCCGAGTCCCTGCTGATCGTTGATGCGGGTACCGTTGCGCGCGCCGAGTGGTTTGTGGAGCACCTGCGGCCCTGCCTGCCGGGCTTGCGCTGCGAGCCTCTGACCTTCAAGGAGCCGCCGGCCGCGCTGATTCAATCCATGTTTCTGGGGCAACTGCCCCCGGATTTCAGTCTGGGACGAGAATGCCGCATGGAAGATCCCACCGATAACAAGTCCACCGGCACCTGGCGCAATGTGGATCTGGACGACGAAACCATCCGCCGGCACGTGCGGGAAGGCATGCGCCTTACGCAGCTGGCCTTCCACTTCGACAGCACCCTGGGCGGTGTGCTGGGTGAGGACGGGGTGATCAGCAAGCTGCGCCTGGTGGAGGGTGATGCGGTGGATCAGCACGATGAAGAAGAAGCCCTGGCGCGTCAGGATTCGGATTTTGTTCTTCTCAGCGGTTTGGCCCGCCGTTTGCTGGCGCGCCTGGCAGAGCTGCTGGGCGGCTATGATACGGCCCCCGGCAAGCCCGCGGGAGCGCCTCCAGGTGCCTCAGCGTAGCTGACTGTCCTTGCTGCCACGGCGGTTATAGCCGCTAAACGCCGCTTTTTCCTGATCTGCGTCTTCCTGACAGGCAATGCACAGACGCACCCCCGGCACCGCCTTTTGGCGTGCCTCGGGAATGGCGCGGTCGCAGACCTCGCAGTGTTGCAGGCTGGCACCCCGGGGCAGATCGCTGCGTACGCGGTTCACCGCATCTTCCACGGTGGCATCAATCTGGTCCTGTACCGCTCCGTCTTTGGCAAAACCGCCGGCCATAGGGTTTTCGCTCCTGCTGTGCGCCGCAATTCGGACCGCTATCATGCGCCACGACAAGCATTTACACCAGCCCGGACGCTTGCAGCGGTAGCGCAACGCCCATATCTGTTAGGGTCTGAACAGACACGCAGCGGCGCACGAGCACCGTGGCTCCAAACAGGCGCTAGAGGAAAGCCCCCATGACCCAGTCCCCAGTCCGTGAACAGGAAGCTCCGACCCCTCGCCTCAATTACGGGCCGGAAGTGCAACGCTTGCGCGCCGGTTTTGCCAGCGACCGCACACGAACGCTGGCATGGCGGCTGGAGCAACTCGACGCGCTACAGCGCATGCTGAAAGAGCAGGAACAACATTTCCTTGATGCCCTGCACGAGGATCTGGGCAAACCGGCCATGGAAGCCTGGGTAACAGAGCTGTCCAACGTGGGCGGCGACATCACGCACGCCCGCAAGCATCTACGCGGCTGGATGAAGGCACGGCGGGTCAAAACACCGATCTTCGGGCAACCGGGCCGCAGCTGGACCCGCGCGGAACCGCTGGGCGTGGTGCTGGTCATGAGCGCCTGGAATTACCCGCTGCAAATCGCGCTGGGCCCACTGGTGGCAGTCATTGCGGCCGGCAACTGCGCGCTGATCAAGCCCTCGGAACTGGCACCGGCCACCTCGGCCCTGCTGGCACGATTCATCCCGGACTATCTGGATCCGGACTGCTTCAGCGTGGTGGAAGGCGCGGTGGAGGAAACCACCGCCCTGCTGCGCGAGCGCTTTGATCACATTATTTACACCGGCGGCGCGGCCGTGGGACGAATCGTCATGCGCGCAGCGGCACAGCATCTGACTCCGGTAACGCTGGAACTGGGCGGCAAAAGCCCCTGTGTGATTCTGCCCGATGCGAAGCTGGAAGTGGTGGCCCGCCGCGTTGCCTGGGGACGCTTCATGAATGCGGGTCAGACCTGTATCGCGCCGGACTACCTGCTCATGGATGCAGAAACCGAAGCGCGCTTTCTGCCGCTTCTGAAACAGGAACTGGAGGGCATGTTTGGCCGCGATGCGCAGCAAAGTGACTCCTATGGCCGCATTGTCAACCAGCGTCACTTCGAGCGCTTACAAGCTCTCATGCGGGGCGAAAACATCGCCATGGGCGGTGCCAGCGATGCATCGGATCGCTATCTGGAACCCACGGTGCTGTCCGGCGTCGCGGCCGACAGCCCCGTCATGCAGGAAGAGATTTT
This sequence comes from Lysobacterales bacterium, assembly GCA_013213875.1. Lineage (GTDB taxonomy): Bacteria > Pseudomonadota > Gammaproteobacteria > Xanthomonadales > SZUA-36 > Marinihelvus. The sequence continues at coordinate 960 of JABSSV010000016.1, read as the reverse complement.
CGGTCCCCTGCTGCCGATCTTGCGGGTGAACGGCCTCACGGAGGCCATTGATCACATTCGCAGCGGCGACAAGCCCCTGGCGGCCTATCTGTTTTCCGGGGACTCGGAGCAGCTCAAGCGCTTCGAGGAACTGGTCAGTGCAGGCAGCATGTGCCTGAACGACGTCATGATGTTTTCCGCGGTAGCCGATCTACCCTTTGGCGGCGTGGGTGAGAGCGGCATGGGCTCCTACAAGGGCGAGGACGGATTTCTTAATTTCAGCCATCGCAAGGCGGTAATGGCGCGCACGCAGTTGAAAGATCCAGCCTTGCGCTTTGCACCCTACGCAGCCACGAAATTCGCTTTACTTCGGAAACTTCGAGGTTAGCGGCACTGGCACCGCTACGGGCCGTGCGCCGGCATGGCACCCGGGGCGAGGGTGCCTTTCACAGACCCATCACAAGCACTTGATTGCGCGTTAACCCATGGCGCCCTAATTTGGCTTCATTCCGGCCATTCCGGCCGGCACCCGGAGGTACTTAACATGACCCCGTCAAATGCCATCATCAACGTCACCAATCTGCGGCTTCGCACCTACATCGGCTTCAATCCCGAGGAGCGCGAGAAAAAGCAGGACGTGGTGATCAACCTAGAGATTCGATATCTCGTTAATGAAGCCGCCTTGCAGGATGAAGTCAGCGAGGCCCTGAATTACAAAACCATCACGAAAAAAGTGATCAAGCTGGTTGAGGAGGGTCAATTCCTTCTGCTGGAGCGCCTGGTTGCAGACGTACTTGCCGTGTGCAGCGAACATGCGGACGTCACCTATGCCCGAGTCACCATCGACAAACCGCACGCGCTGCGCTTTGCCGATTCGGTCTCGCTCGCCCTGGAATACCACGCGGACGCGGCGGCGCGTCTGCGCGTACTGGAGATAGCCTCATGATTTCCCATCTTGCCCTGCTTAACCAACCGGCCAAC
>JABSSV010000159.1 GCA_013213875.1 Lysobacterales bacterium | reverse complement strand
CATACCCTGGTCCGGCAGCATGGGCGAGGCGTAGGCGCCGCTAAGGCGTCCATTAATGGGCGCGTTTTCTGCCGCTGCCAGCTCGGCGCGCAAAACGAACAGTCCCGCTTGCATATCACTGACCAGAATGGTGCCGTTGTCGAAGAAAGGGTAGACGCTCCAGGCGCCACGAAACTGACGTTCCTCCGATTCCGGTGCCGTATCAAAGTAACCCACCTCACGGAAGCGCGCGGTGCCAAAATCCTCAGCCAAAAGGATGCGTAAGCCGGCCGTGTAGTTGGCCTGGAAGACGTAATTGCCGCGCAGGTAGAGATTGTGATCGATAGTATTGCTGGCGCCCGCATGGGCGCCGGCAAAGGCTGGCTCGCCGGGATTGCTAACATCAAAAACCAGCGTGCGCGCGTTGGCGCCCGTGTTCAGTTCATCCAATTCGTCACCCAGTACAAACCAGCGATGATCATCACTGAGCCAACCCTGGTGCGTATAGGCCACGTTGGGATAGTCCAGCTTGCTGATCAGCACAGGTGCCTGCTTGTTGCTGACATCGGTGATGGTGAGCGAATCCTCGTTGCTGGCGAAGCACAGCTCGCGCCCGGAAAATGCCTCCTGGGGTCCGCTGTAGGTTACGCAATGGACATCGTGGGTATAGCCGTCACCGTCGAAGCAGCCGGCAAATGCCGGCACGGCGGGTTCGGTAAGGTCCAGCATATGCAGACCACCGGCGCAGGTATCGGAACCCACCACGAAGGCAAAACCGCTGTCTTCGTTAATCGCGATGTTATGAGCGGAGCCGAACTCCGTGTAGCGGTAGCTGGCTTCAAACTGCTGTGGTTGTGCCCCTTCCCAGGGTTCCAGCAGCTGAGCCAGATCAAAAACCTGCAGCGCATGCTCCGGATTGTTGTCGGCCACGATGTAGGCATGATCGCGGTAGACCTTGATGTCCCGCCAGGTGGAACTGTCGCCGACCGTGGGGAGGAAACCACGCACCCGGGCCTGTTCCGGCACGGTAACGTCCACGAATGCCACCCCATTACTCAGACCCATGAGTGCGAAACGGGCCTCGCGGGGCTCGGGGCAGCCCAGCGCAGCACGGCTGGCCTCGCTCAGCGACCAACCCCAGACATCGTTGCCGAAGGTACCGCCCAGGTCTTCCAGGGGCACGCGCGAGAGCAGTTCCACGTTGCGGCAGGGGAAGCCGCTGGCGATGCCGCTCTCGCACAGGCGACCCGCCGTGCCGGGAATGATGGCCGGTGGTGTACCGTGGTCATCATGTTCCGTGCCAGTGCCGTCGTCTCGCTCGGCAGCCGAAGCGGTGATGGGAGCATGCAGCAGCAAAAGCCCAATGGCTGCAGCCGCGGTGATAGAGCGAAAAGGATGAAGTTTAGGCATGTGTAAATTCTAGTCACGCCCGAAACCACGGGCAAGCGGGCAACCGCTGGCCAGGTGCCACGGCCCCAGCAAGGCCACCGACAGCCGTAAACGTGACGCCACCCGCTGATGCCGCAGGATTTATACTGGGCGCCCACGAACTCGGAGAGCAGAGCGTCATGGCCGATTTCCTGTTGCTGGCCTTCATATTTCTTATCGCCAGCGTAGTCAGTGTGCCAATCGCAACCCGTCTGGGATTGGGTTCCGTGCTTGGCTATCTGCTGGCGGGTATTGTCATCAGCCCACTGCTTGCACTTCTGCATGTAGACGTGGTCTCCATCCAGCATTTTGCCGAGTTCGGTGTGGTCATGATGCTGTTTCTGGTCGGGCTGGAGCTTGAGCCTCGCGCGCTCTGGTCCATGCGATCGCGTCTGCTGGGCCTGGGTGGCGGGCAGATTGCTCTGAGCGCTGCGCTGGTAACCGGGCTTGCTCTTCTTCTGGGTCAGCCCTGGCAGATTGCGCTGGCCATAGGCCTCATCTTCGCCCTGTCCTCAACGGCCATCGTGCTGCAGACCCTGGGCGAAAAAGGGTTGTTACGCTCTGACGGGGGGCAATCGTCATTTGCGGTCTTGCTGGCCCAGGACATTGCGGTGATTCCCATGCTGGCGCTGCTGCCGCTGCTCGCCCTGCCGGAGCTGCTGGCCTTGGCGGGTGCTAGCGAGGCGGCGGCAGATGCCGGTGGCCATGGCGGCGGCTTGAGCCTGGTGGAGGGACTGAATGGCTGGCAGACGGCGCTCGTGAACCTGCTGGCCGTGGCTGCGGTGGTACTGGGCGGGTCTTACCTGACCACGCCTCTTTTTCGTTTCATTGCAGCGGCAGGCTTGCGCGAGTTATTCACAGCCACGGCACTAATGCTGGTGATCGGCATTGCCTTATTGATGACCCTGGTGGGGCTATCGCCGGCCCTGGGGACCTTTCTGGCCGGTGTGGTGCTGGCAAATTCCTCTTTCCGGCACGAGCTGGAGAGCGATATCGAACCCTTCAAGGGGCTGCTGCTGGGGTTGTTCTTTATCACAGTAGGTGCGTCTATCAACTTCGCTTTGCTGTTTTCCCAGTTTGCTACCGTGATTGGCCTCACGGTGCTGCTCATCGTGCTTAAAATTGCCGTGTTGCTGGCGCTGGCGGTGCCGTTCCGCCTGCGCGGTGCTGATCGCTGGCTGTTTGCCCTGAGCCTGGCGCAGGCCGGTGAGTTCGGTTTCGTGCTGCTGACCTTTGCGGTGGGCAGCGCCGTGATTCCGCCGGCGCTGTCGGAAACGCTATTGCTAATAGTCGCTCTGTCCATGCTGCTGACGCCGGTGCTGTTTATTCTTTTTGATCGCGTGATTGCGCCGCGCTATTCGGTGACGCAGGAACGCGCGGCGGACACCATGCCCAGCGACCGTAATGTGATCATTGCCGGTGCCGGACGCATGGGTGGCCTGGTCAGTCGCGTACTGATGGCGGGTGGCATAGAGTCCACGGTGATCGATTACAACGCCCGCAAGCTGGCGGTGCTGGAACGCTTCGGCACGCGCTTCTACTACGGTGATGCGGCGCGCCCGGATTTGCTGCACGCGGCGGGCATCGGGCGCGCGCATCTGCTGGTGGTGGCCATTGATGAGCGGGAACAAATCAACACCATCGTTGCGCACGTGATTCAGCATCACCCGGCGGTGCACGTGGTGGCGCGAGCGGTGGACCGCGATCATGTCTATGAGCTGTGGCACCTGGGCTGTCGCGATATTATTCGCGAGACCTTTGATGCGACCTTGCGCATGAGCCGCAGCGTGTTCGAAGCGACGGGCATAGACCGCAGCACCGCGCAGCGCATGGTGGACAAATTTAACGAACTGGACCGTGAGGCCATGGTGGAGGTGGCTGAGGCTTACGATGTCAATGTGCCTCTGGCAGAAAATGACGCCTATATTGATCTGGTTCGTAGCCGCCGGGGTGACTGGCTAACGAATATGCAGGAGCATATGGCGCAGATTCGCGCTGCAGCGGCGTCTCCGCAAGCTTCTGCCAAGAAGCCCGGCGATGCGTAAAGGCCAGCGCCTGCGCGCCGCCAAACATAACGACCAAAAATTGATCGATACATGGTAGCGTTGCGACCGCGACGCAGGGGCTTGGCCGATGGCCAGCCCGAAATGAAGATATAGAAAAGGAGAACGCATGATGCGCTACGGAACACCCGCCTTGCTGGCTGGGGCACTCCTCTTGGGTGCGACGCTGCTCAGCACGACGCCGCTGCAGGCCGATGAGACCCCGGAGCTTGGGCTCAGTCTTGAGGAAACCATCACACTCCGGCGTGTGAGTCGCGCCTTGATCAGCCCGAACGGTGACCGGGTGGCCTACACGCTGGCGGTCCCCCGCACGCCCTACGTGGATGAAGACGGTGGTGCCTGGTCCGAACTGCATGTGGTCGATACCGATGGCAACAGCCGGAGTTTTGCTGAAGGCAAGGTGTCCGTGAGTGGTGTGAACTGGGCGCCGGATGGCAGTGCGCTGTATTTCTCCGGCAAGCTGGATGCGGCCATGGAGCAGGCTGCGGTCTATCGTATGCCGATCGATGGCGGCGGGCCCGAGGTGCTCTTTACACCCAAAACCGGCATTGGCAGCATGAGTCTCTCGCCGGATGGCACGCGCCTGGCCTATCTGGCCAGCGCCGCGCCGGACCCAGCGCAAAAGAAGCTGGCAAAGCTGGGTTTCAATGCGCGGGTTTATGAAGAATCTACGCAGGTAACCCAGCTGTGGCTGTTGGATTTGGACAGCGAGACGACGCAGGCGCTGGCCGTGGAAGGCTCCGTCTCAGATTTTGCCTGGAGTCCCGATGGCGAGCGTATTGCGCTGGCTCTGGCACCGACGCCGCAGGTGGACGACGAACTGATGCGTCGCGATATCGTTGTGGTCAGTGCGGACGGCGGTAAGGAACTGTCCCGCATGGGTCATCGGGGCAAGCTGGGTGGGTTTGCTTTTTCTCCCGATGGTGAGCGGCTGGCCTGGATTGGCGGTGAAAACATTCATGATCCATCCGCGGGTCGGCTGTACGTGGCCCCCTCCACCGGTGGTGAGTCCAGCGAACTGGTGCCTAATTATCTGGGCCAGGTGGAAGACTTCTACTGGCGCGACGCGGACAGCATTGCCTGGCTGGGTAGTCGTGGCGTCTGGTCTGAGCGCCGTACCGTGCGTCTGGATTCTCCTTCTGCACCCAGCGGCCCGGTTAGCCCCGGCCCGATTGTTCGCACGCTGGACGCGCAAGCGGGGCAAGGCAGTGCGGCCGCCGTGGTGGACAGTCCGGCGCATCCGCCGGAGGTCTATCTCATTAATGCCGACGGTTCCTTGAAGCGCTTGACCAACTCTAACCCCTGGCTGTCAGAGCGGCAGCTGGCGCGCCAGGAGGCCATTCGCTACACGGCCCGAGATGGGCTGGAACTGGATGCAATTGCGGTGTATCCGGAAGGCCGCGTGCCACGCAGCGGCGCGCCCACCGTGATGGTGGTTCATGGTGGTCCGGAAGCCCATTACTCGAACGGCTGGCTGGATCGCTATGCGGGCCCAGCCCAGCACATGGCAGCCGACGGCTATCTGCTGGTCTATGCCAACTATCGTGGCAGCACGGGGCGGGGCGTCGAGTTTTCCAAGGCCTCGCAGAACGACTATGCGGGCCCGGAATTCAACGATATTGTCGATGCCAAGCAGCACTTTGTGGCGCTGGGTCTGGCGGACCCGGAGCGCACGGCCATCACCGGCGGGTCCTACGGCGGTTATGCCTCCATGTGGGGTGCCAGCGCCCTGACCGAGCACTTTGCGGCAGCGGTGGCCTTCGTCGGCATTTCCGATCAGATCTCCAAATTTGGCACCACGGATATCCCCAACGAGATGTTTAACGTGCACGCCCGCGCCTGGCCCTGGGAGGACTGGATGTGGATGCTGGAACGCAGCCCGATTTTCTATGCCGGGCAGGTGGAAACGCCGTTACTGATTCTGCACGGCGAGAAGGACACGCGTGTACACCCCAGCCAGTCGCTGGAAATGTACCGCAACGTCAAGGTGCGCACGGATACGCCGGTACGATTGGTGTACTACCCGAACGAAGGCCATGGCAACCGCAGGGCGGCCTCACAGATGGATTACGCCCTGCGCCTGAAGCGCTGGCTGGACCATTTTATGGTGGATGGGGAAGAGGCACTGCCGGCCTGGGAAATCGATCATGCCGCGCGCATGATGGCAAGCGGCGGCCAGACGGAGTAGCCGTTTTCTGGCTGGTCTGCGTGCCAGTGGCTCTATCCGGACCCCGGCCTTGCGCCGGGGTCTGCGTTTCCGGCAGCCGCTGTCGCCTGAGTGAAATGCTTACGGACAATATTCTGCAGTTCCCGGGAGCGCAGGATCCGGTAGTGCCCCAGGCCCTGGAGCTCATAAAAATCGCAGTGGCTAAACGCTTCAGCCACGGCTCGGGACCACTCGATGAGTAGAATCTTGTCGTCGGCCGAATGGGCGATAGCAGCCTGCTCCACGCCGTGAAAACGCCGGCAGTAAGCGGCCATATCCAGCGCGTCAATGTCCAGCGCGAGCTCCTGTTCCACCTTGCGCGCGACCCGTGCCAGCACTGCGGGGGTCATGCCGAACTGGTCGGCGGCCCGCTGCAGCCGGTCCCGATACCTGTGGGGCGTGGTGACCATAAGCCAGCACTTGAGGGGATAATCCTCATGATCAGCCAGAGCCATGGCCGCACTCACGCTGCCGAAGGAATGGCTGATCAGGTAGTCCGGCGCCAACTGCTGAAAGTGCTCGCCGAGAAACTGGCCATAGGCAAACATCTGGCTCTGGCGTCCGGAGCTTTGCCCGTGAGCCTGTGCATCAATGGCAATGACGCGGTTGCCGAGCTCCAGCAGGAGCGGAATGATGGCGGCGAAATTTGCGCTCTGGCCCTCCCAGCCGTGGATCAAAAGTACCGTTGGCTGGCCCGCGTCGCCCCAGTCATAGCGACGCATTTCAAAGCCGCCATAGTGCAGCGTGCTGGCTCGAGCCATGGCCAGTACCTGCGCCTCCGATGGATTCGGTGCGCGCCTTGCCGGCCGCGCCATGAGACGGTAGATCAGCGCCGCCATGGGGGCCGGCGCCAGCCTTTGCGCAGCCTGAAACAAGCGTTTAGGCAACTCGACGGTCCTGCGAAGTATCGGCCAGCCTGCGCAGAATATGCGTGTTGTGTTCAAGCACCAGTGAGACTAGCTCTCCGGAAATGGAACTGCCGAGATACCAAAGTCCGTGCTTTCCCTGTTCTGCCTCGATGCGCTGTAAGTCTCCAGCCTGGATTGAACTGCCGGGAAGGTGTGGCGAATAGTTGGACCATGTGTGTTGCAATTTGACGCGATGAGCGCCTTTGGTTCGGTCGAAATGTTCCATCAGCTGTTCATTGAGTCGCGCCAGCAAATCGTGCTCACCGAGGGCATCGTGCGCCTGGTCGCTCAGTTGAAAGGCGAGGTAAGTGTTGTCAATAGGGCCTATATTGCCCTCGCTCATATGCCGGATTTTGCTGAAATTAAGCATGCAGACAAGTTCGTGATCAAAACTGCTGCTCACGCGTGTGGAATACTCGGCACAGAACGTCTTATCGTAGCTCTTGCGCTGATCGGCCTGGAGCATGGTAACGGTGTAGGCATGACTCTTGGCCCGGCCAAAGCATGCTGACACGGGTGCAGGCAGATGCGCTGCCATGCTGTAGGGTGTGGTGATGATGGCCAGATCATAGTTTTCTCTGGTTCGCTGGCCTGCTGCGTTTAGCGTCAGTGCGACTTTCTTTGTGCGCTCGTAGTGCTCATGGTCAATGTGCTCTACGGCCGTGTTCAGGCGAACATCAAGGTCATATTTTTGAATCGCTGCCTGCCACAGGCTGGCATTTCCGCGTTCAAAAATAATATAGGGTTCACAAGAAATGTAGTTTCGCTCAAGCAGCGCTATGCCGTAGTAAGCAGGGATATCCTCCAGGCGTCCGTATCCATAGCCGATCACTCGGTTTTGCAGATATCGGTAAAACAGATGCAGCTTGTTGTTTAACAGGAAGTCTTTGGTTGATTGGCCAAGCAAAGCAAGTGTTTGTGTGTCGTTTTTGTCGACGGCGAAGGGATAGCCTTTGGCGACCAGGCGTTCATAGGCGCGATAGAAGGCACGCCTATGAGCGAGTAGTTGAAAGCGCCGATGCGCACGTCTGAGCCGCCCCGATGTTACGGACCTGCGATAGAAGGTGTCTTTTGTTAGTTTTAATAGATCAACCGGATAACTTTCTTCTCGATAATCCGGACGAACCTCATGGAGAAAAGCATGCAGGGCAGATCCTGGTCTGCACTCAAATGATGTGGTCCCGATTTCATGGCTGATCTGGCCACAAGTTTCTGACCGAGTCTTGCCTCCCACTCGGTCGCCTTGTTCCAGCAGTACGATCTTTGAATAGCCCCTTTTTCGAAGTGATGCCGCCATATGTATGCCCGCAGGCCCGGCACCTACGACGGCGATTTTGGCATTTTTTGAAAGCACAAGTTCAGACATACCCAATCCCCCAAAATTGAATAAGCGGCGTGATATTTGACTTGATGCGGCCCTGAGGAATCGAAAGAAGCAGCTTCCGTCAAGGCAGGCTCGCGTGCATGCTCACCCTATTTGGACGCGACGCATCATTATCTGGCGATCACGAAGCAAAAGAGTAGCGGATCGAGTCTATGGAGGCAACGGGTG